>JAYVTD010000483.1:0-8198 GCA_043774765.1 Rhizobacter sp.
ACCTTCACCCACGCCGATCAGCAGCGCGCTCATGTGCGCCAGCGGCGCCAGATCGCCCGAAGCGCCGACCGAGCCTTTTTCGGGCACGACCGGCAGCACGTCGGCGTTGAGCAGCGCGAGCAGCGCATCGATGACCAGCGGGCGCACGCCCGACACGCCGTGCGCCAGGCTCGCCGCTTTCAGCAGCAGCATGAGCCGCACCACCGGCGCGCTCATCGGTTTGCCCACGCCGGCGCAGTGCGACAGCACCAGGTTCTTCTGCAGCTGCGCCAGGTCGGTGTCGGCAATGCGTGTCTGTGCGAGTTTGCCGAAGCCGGTGTTGATGCCATAGACCGGCGCGTTGCGCGCGACCAGCTCGCGCACGGCTGCGACGCTGGCCTCGATGGCGGCGTGCGCGGCCGGGTCGATGGACCAGCGGGCGCCGCCGTTCGCCGCCCGCTCCAGCACCGTCTTGTCGATCTGTCCGGGGGTGATGACGTGGTGCGGAGTGTTCATCGCTGGGCGGCCCTGAAGTGGTCTAGACAACTTTAGCATGCACCTGACTAGAATGGTTCGATGAAAGCAGTCCGCACCTTGCCCTACGCCACCGTCAAGGCTTCGCTGCGCGAGCGCATCGCGCGCGGTGGCTGGCAGCCGGGCGTGCGGCTGCCGTCGGAGCGCGAGCTGGTGCAGGAATTCGGCTGTGCTCGCATGACCGTGCACCGCGCGCTGCGCGAGCTGGAAGAAGAAGGCCTGATCGAACGCCGCCAGGGCTCGGGCTCGTTCGTCGCCGAGCTGCACCCGATCTCGAACCTGCTGCGGGTGCGCGACATCGCCGAGGAAATCCGCGAACGTGGCCACACCCACAGCACCCGCGTGCTCGGCGTCGCGCGCGAAAAGGCCGACGCGGCCACCGCCACTGCGATGCGCCTGCCCAAAGGCACGGCCGTGGTCCACGTGCGGCTCGTGCATTCCGAAAGCGGTGTGCCGATCCAGCTCGAAGACCGGCATGTCAACCCCTTGCTCGCACCCGACCTGCTGAATTGCGACTTCACGCAGGTCACGCCCTCGCACGTGCTGTTCGAACATGCGCCGCTGACCGAAGCCGAACAGGTGGTCGAGGCGGTGCTGGCAACAAAAGAGCAGGCGGTGCTGCTCGACGTGGCCGAAGGCAGCGCGCTGCTGATGGTGTCACGCCGCACCGTGTCGCAGGGCGCGGTGGCGTCGATCGCCAGGCTGTACCACCCCGGTGCGCGCTACCGTTTGATCGGGCAGTTCTCGGTATGAGCACAATGCTGGACGAACCCCAATGAAAGCCACCATGCCGCCCAACCCCCTGCCCACGAACGCCGCCCGCGCGCATGACCTCACCGACGCCGAGTTCGCCGAGCTCGACGACCTGCTCGCCGCCACGCCCGAACCGCTGGAGCCGCTCGACGCGGTGATGCTCGACGGCTACCTGTGCGGCGTGATCGTGCAGCCGGTGCTGTTGGAGGCGGCCACCTGGCTCGCGCACGTGTTCGACTTCGACGGCACCCCGCTGCCTGATGAGGTCGACGCGGCCTGGCTCGCCCGCACCACCGCGCTGATCCTGCGCCGCCACGCCGCGCTGAACCGCGCGATCGAAGAAGACGGCTGGTTCGACCCGCTGGTACTCGAGTTCGACGACGAACACCCGCGCGAACCGGTGCCTGAAGGCGAGGTCGATCCGATGGCCGGGCAAACTGACGGCCCCTTGGCGCCTTTGGCGCCGTCCCCCGAGGGGATCTCAGACGGCTTGGGGCGGCCCGGCGCTCGTCTGAGCGCGGTGTCGCAGTCGCTGATGCCCTGGGCCGCCGGGTTCCAGCACGCGACCGTCGTCTTCCCCGACCTCGCCGAGTTGCCCGACGACGCAGTGATGGCCGCACTCGCCCGCATCTACCGCCACCTGCCGGCCGAAACGCCGGAAGAGATCGAAGTCGTCGCCACGCTCGACCGCGAACACCCGCTCGCCACACTCGAAGACGCGATGGAAGACATGGTCGTCGCGATCGCCGATCTGCAGGACCTGACGCGCGAGCAGCGCTACAAGGTCGAGACGGTGAAGCGCGAAACCCCCAAGGTCGGCCGCAACGACCCCTGCCCGTGCGGCAGCGGGAAAAAGTTCAAGCAGTGCCACGGAACGACGTGAGCCTTGCGCCTTCAACTGCTCTCTGACCTGCACCTCGAAACCGAGGTCTACGAGCCCGAGCCGGCGCCCGAGGCCGAGTTGCTCGTGCTCGCCGGTGACATCGACAGCAGCTGGGCCGCGTTTGAGAAGTTTCGCGGCTGGCCGGTGCCCGTCTTGATGATCGCCGGCAACCACGAGTTCGACGAACGCGAGCTCACGCAGGCCCGGCCAGCGCTGCGCGAACGCTGTGCGCGCCTGTCGATCACCTTGCTCGAATGCGAGCGGCTCGTGCTCAGCGACCGCGAAGGCAAGCGCATTCGCTTCGTCGGCACCACACGCTGGTCGGACTTCGACCTGTTCGGCGCAAAGCAGCGCGAACGTGCGATGCGCGCCGCCGGCTACTTCGTCAAGATCATGCGCGCCACGCGCCACGGCGCAGTGCTCGACGCGGCCGGTGTGCGCGAAGAGTCCCTCGCCTGCCGCGCCTGGCTCGAGGCCGAACTGAAACAGCCGACGAGCGGTTGGGATGCGACCGTCGTCGTCACGCATTTCGCGCCCAGCTTCAAGAGCGCCGACCCGCGTTATGGCGCAGAGCCCGGCACCGCCAGCTTTTGCAATGCCGACGACGACCTGCTGGCGCGCGCCGACCTGTGGGTCCATGGCCACCTGCACTGTCAGCACGACTACCGGGTGCCGCACGCCCACGGGCAGACCCGCGTGGTGTGCAACTCACGCGGTCACGCGGTCAAGGGGGAGCCACAAGGACACCAGCCGCAGCTGGTCTTGCAGGTTTGAACGGCTGAGGAATCAGGCGGCGTGCGCCGCCGTGGCCGTATGGCTGCGCCGCGATGACGGCGCTGCAATGGCACCGATCCCCTGAAAACACGTGATCAGCAGCATCTCGATGATCTGCTCGTTGCTGTAGTTGCCGCCGGCTTTGAGCAGGCCGAGAACCGGATCGCATGCGCGCGCGAAAATCGTGTACAGCACGAGTTCCGGCGGCAACGCGGCGTTCAGGCTGCCATTCTTCTGGCCCGCCGTGATCCACACGCCGAGCAGGTCGCTGACCTGCATCAGGCGGTCGAGGTAAGCCTTGTTGCTCATCAGCGCGCCGCGCAGCGCGGAGTTCTGCGCCGGCAGCGACGGCATCTCGCCAGCGAGCTGCACCTGCATGGTCCAGCGCGTGGCGGCCTTGAGCTGTTCCAGCGGCGTGGCGTGCGCATCGGCTTGCTGGGTTTCGAGCTGGGCGAGCGCGCGGTCGAGCACCCGGATCATCGCGGCGGCGGCGAGTTCTTCCTTCGAAGCGAAGTGCTTGTACAGGCTTGCCTTGGCAATGCCGACATCGGCCGCAACCTCGTCGACCGTCATCACGTCGAAACCTTTTTCGGCGAGCAGACGGTTCACCGAAACAAGGATTGCTTCCCCGCGCGCACGCAGCACTTGTTCTCGAAAAGACACTCTGGCCATCGGCAGATTCTAAACCGCCACACAAACATCTGTACGAAAGGGTCGAATAAAAACCAAACAGTTGCAACATGACCATAGAGTTGCAATGGCATACCGAGTAGTTCATATTTCGCTCCTCGCCGGCTGTGACATGGATCACGCGGCGGCTTTCGCAAGCTCATCCCTCATTTCGTTCACCACGAAAAGGAGCTCCGATCATGCTGATTTGGTTGAAAAGAATCGCCGCCTTGTCCACGGTGGCGCTGGTCGCAGCCTGCGGCGGCAGCGACGACGACGATCACCCCGCGCCGGTGAATATCGTGGCCACGGCGCAGGCCAGCCCACAGTTCAGCATTCTGGTCGAGGCCGTGGTCGCCGCCGACATCGCCACCACGCTGTCGGGGCCTGGGCCGTTCACCGCGTTCGCGCCGACCAATGCCGCGTTCGCTGCGCTGCTCACCGAGCTCGGCGTCACCAAGGCACAACTGCTCGCCGACACCGCGCTGCTGACCAAGGTGTTGACGTACCACGTCGTGCCCTCTCGTGTACTGAAGGCGCAAGTGCCGATCGGCACGCCCATCACCACGATGCAGGGCGAATCCTTCACCGTGAGCGCCGCACTCGTCATCACCGACAAGCGCGGCCGTGTCTCCAACATTACCGCCACCGACCTTCTTACCAGCAATGGCGTGATTCACTTTGTCGACAAGGTGATCCTGCCAGCAACCTGAGTTTCAGTTCCCCCGTTCCAACCTCAACCCTCCACAGGAGTTCCTCATGAAGAAGCTGTTCGTTGTTTCCGCCCTCGCCGTAGCGGCGCTTTCCGCCCAAGCCAAGGACATCGTCGACACGGCCGTCGGCGCCGGCAATTTCAAGACCCTGGCCACCGCGCTGCAAGCGGCCGGCCTGATCGACACGCTCAAGGGCAAGGGCCCGTTCACGGTCTTCGCACCGACCGACGCCGCCTTCGCCAAGATCCCGAAGGCCGACCTCGACGCGCTGCTGGCCGACAAGGCCAAGCTGACCGCCGTGCTGACGTACCACGTCGTCGCCGGCAAGGTGATGGCCAAGGACGTGAAGGCCGGCAAGGTCAAGACTGTTCAGGGTTCGGAGCTGACCATCGCCACCACCGGTGGCGTGATGGTCGACAACGCCAAGGTCACCAGCACCGACATCGTGGCCGACAACGGCGTGATCCACGTCATCGACACGGTCGTGATGCCCAAGTAAGCGTGCTGTACCGCCGGGCGACTCATGAGGTCGCCGGGCGCTGGACGAAGGGCGCCGCTTGGAAGGGCGCCCTTTTCCTATGCGGCGATTAGTTCGCCACGTACCTGTTGCCGTTGGTCTTGTAGCGCACCACCGACTTCTTCAGGTCGGTGTACTGCTCGCAGGGCAGCCGACACACCTTGTCGAGCGCCGCCAGCCGCTCTTCGGCCTTCGGCAGATTGCCGGTGATCAGGTACAGCTCACCCGAATATTCGAGTGCGCCGCGGTGCGACGGTTCGATCCGCAGTGCCTCGTTGTAGTACTTCTCGGCCGCAGCGTAATCTGGCGCTTTCGCCTTGCGCAGGCTGTAGCCCATCAGGTTGTTCCAGTCTGCGCTGCCGGTGTCGTTCACCTTGTTCAGCTCGTCGACGGCTGCCGGCCAGTTCTTCGCGGCGATCTGGGTGCGGGCAGCGGCGAGTTTGTCGTCCGCCGGCGCCGGGCTCGAGACGTCGGCGGCGTGGCCCTGCAGCGCGGCGAGCGCGAACACCAGACCGGCGCCGATGTGGCAGAGGTGGCGAGACAGGTTTTGCATGAGAGTCACTCGATGGCCTGGCACAAATGCCGAGCGCGAGCATACGGCTTTCGGTGCGCCGGGTCAGTAGAATCGCGCCCCCGCCTCTTCGGCCGCGCGGCTTTGCCGCGCCGGACCCACACCATGTACTGCGCCATCGACTTCGGCACCTCGAACTCGGCCATTGCCGTGCCCGACGCCACCTCCGGCATGCGTCTGGTCGAACTCGAACCCGGCCACACCACGATGCCGACCGCCGTGTTCTATTTTGTCGACGGCCCCGAACTCGACGGCCCGCCGCGCGCTTTCGGCCGCGCCGCGGTAGCGGCTTATGTGGACGGGCTCGACGGCCGCCTGATGCGCTCGATGAAAAGCATTCTCGGCAGCAGCCTGATCGAGCAGACCACCGACGTGGGCGGTGGCCGCGGTGTGAAATACCTCGACATCGTCGCCGGATACCTCAAACACCTGAAGACGCGCGCCGAAGCGCAGTCGAAGGCGCCGATCCGGCGCGCCATGCTCGGCCGCCCGGTGTTTTTCGTCGACGACGATCCGGTGCGCGACGCGCAGGCACAGGCCGCGCTGGAAACGGCCGCCGCGCTGGTCGGCTTCGACGAAGTGCATTTCCAGTACGAGCCGATCGCCGCGGCGTTCGACTATGAAAGCAGCATCGACAAGGAACAGGTCGTGCTGGTGGCAGACATCGGCGGCGGCACCTCGGACTTCTCGGTCGTGCGCGTCGGCCCGGCGCGCGCGAAGCGGCTCGAGCGCAAGAGCGACATCCTCGCCAACCACGGCGTGCACATCGCCGGCACCGACTTCGACCGGCGGGTCGAGCTCGCCGCGATCCTGCCCGAGTACGGCTTCGGCGCCTACGGCCCGGTGATTGCCGGCGCGCCGGCGCGCGAGGTGCCGAGCGGCGTGTACTTCGACCTCGCGACCTGGCACCTCATCAACACCGTCTACAGCCCCGGCCGCGTGGCCGAGTTGCGCTCCATGCGCCTGAACTACGCCAACCCGGTGCACCACGAACGGCTGATGGTCGTGGTCGAAGAACGCCTCGGCCACGAGCTGGCGGCACGGGCTGAAGCAGCCAAGATCGACGTGGCCGATGGCGGCGACACGCGCATCGACCTGAGCCACACCGAGCGAGCGCTCGGTGTGAACCTGAGCGAAGCGCAGGCGGTGCAGGCGCTCGACGCCGACATCGAGCGCATCGTCGCCGCTGCGCTCGAAGCGGCAGCGCAGGCCGGGCTGACGCCGGCGCAGATCGACGCGCTGTATTTCACCGGCGGCTCGACCGGCCTGCGTCTGCTCGCGAGCCGCTTGGCCGCGGCGTTCCCGTCGGCGCCTGCGATGCGCGGCGACCGCTTCGCCAGCGTGGCGACTGGGCTGGGGCTGTACGCGCGGCGCTGGTTCGAGCGCTGAGCGTTACAGCACGGCGGCGATCGCCGCGGCGGTGGCTTCCACGTTGGACGAGTTCAGGCCGGCCACGCAGATTCGCCCCGAGCGCACCATGTAGAGCGCGTGTTCTTCGCGCAGTGTGTCGACCTGCGCGGCAGTGAGACCGGTATAGCTGAACATGCCACGCTGGGTCAGGAAGTACTCGACATCACGGCCAGGCACCTTGGCTTTGAGCGCCGCATACAGCTTCTTGCGCATCGCCAGAATGCGCTCGCGCATCGCGCCGAGTTCGGCTTCCCACTCGCGCCGCAGTTCGGGGTCGGTGAGCACGGTCGCGACGATCTGGCCACCGTGAATCGGCGGGCTCGAGTAGTTGCGACGCACCGTGAACTTCATCTGCCCGAGCACGTTCACGGCCTGCCCCGCGTCGGGGCACACCACGCTGAGCGCGCCGCAGCGTTCGCCGTAGACGCTCATGCTCTTCGAGAATGAGTTGGCGATGAAAAAGCTCACGCCGGCGCTGGCCAGCGCGCGCACCGCGTAGGCATCGGCTTCGATGCCGTCGCCGAAGCCTTGATAGGCGAGGTCGAGGTACGGAATAAGCTCGCGATCGCGCAGCACCGGGATCAGCGCGTCCCACTGCGCATTGCTCAAGTCCACGCCGGTCGGGTTGTGGCAGCAGGCGTGCAGCAGCACGACGCTCTTCGCCGGCAGGCTGCGCAGCGCGGCGCGCATCACGTCGAACTTCAGGCCACCGGTCGCGGCGTCGTAGTACGGGTAGGTGTTGACCGCCAGGCCCGCGCCTTCGAACATCGAGCGGTGGTTGTCCCAGGTCGGGTCACTGACCCAGACCTGGCTGCCGGGAAAATAGCGCGCGATGAAGTCCGCGCCGACCTTCAGGCCGCCGCTGGAGCCGACCGACTGGATCGTCGCCACCCGCCCCGACGTCACCGCCTCGTGCCCGGCGCCGAACAGCAGCTGCTGCACCGCACCGCGGAAGTTCGTCGCGCCTTCAATCGGCAGGTAGGGTTTCGGCCCGCCCTTGGCCACCACCAGCGCCTCGGCGCGTTGCACCGAGCTCATCACCGGAATGCGCCCGGCGTCGTCGAAATAGATGCCGATCGACAGGTTGATCTTGTTCGGCCGCGGGTCTTTCTGGAAGTCTTCGTTCAGGCTCAGGATCGGGTCGCCGGCGAACGGGGGAATGTGCTTGAACATGAGGGTCTCGTGAAAGGGTCAGCGTCTCACGCCGCGAGTGCGGCTTCGATGTCGATGGTGATCGCTTCGGGCTTGTCGGTCGGCGCATAACGCTTGAGCACCTTGCCGTCCTTGCCGACCAGGAACTTGGTGAAGTTCCACTTGATGCCGGTGGAGCCGAGCAGGCCCGGCGCTTCCTTGGTGAGCCACTTGAAAAGCGGGTGGGCCTGGGCGCCGTTGACC
>JAYVTD010000484.1:0-2857 GCA_043774765.1 Rhizobacter sp.
GCCGGCGATGTCTTTCTGCCGCACGGCGGCGTTCATCAGCAGGTTGATGCGCTCCTCGGCGGGAGTGGTTCCGTTCTTCTCGGCGGCCTGGATCTCGGCGATCAGCTCCTTGCTGGCGCCGGCGAAGTCACCCGACAGGTACTGCGTCTGGATCAACAGGGTGCGGTTGGCACCGCTCGTGCCCCCTTCCCTGAAGTACCGCTGGTACCACTGCATGGCCTTCGCGTACTCCTTGGCGCGGTAGTAGGTGCCGGCGATCGACTCGATCATGCGCAGCTTGTCGGGGCCGGCCACCGACGCGCTGATGGCTTCGAACGAGCGCGCGGCGGTGTCGGCATCACCGGCGCCCGAGGCGGCGGCGAGCCGCATGCGCTCGATCGTGTTGGTCTCGGCGGCGGTCTTGCCACCCACCGCGTCGAGCTCGCGCACCTTGGCAAGCGCCTCTCGGTATTTGCCAGCCTTCACCAGGTCTTGCGCTGCCTGCAGCGGCTTACCCACTTCGGGCCGCAGCCCGCCCTGCGCCACGCTTTGCAAAGACGCGGCGCCGACGACGAGACCGACCGCGGCCGCGGCCACCAGCCGCTGGATGCTCTTGTTCATAGGCTCGCTCAAGCTCACTTCACGAACTGTTCGTTGCCGACCATGCCGAGCTTGGTCACGCCCAGGCGCTGGCTTTCGGCCAGCACTTCTGCAACGAACTTGTACTCGACCAGCTTGTTCGGCCGCACGTGCACTTCAGGCTGGTCGGGCAGCGAAGCGGCCTGGCTCAGCTTGGCCTGCAGCGCGTCGCGCGTGGGCAGGGCTTCGCCATTCCACAGGATCGTGCCGTCGAAATCGATGTCGATCGTCACGACCACGGGCTCGCTGAGCGGCGGCGGGTTGCCCGCCGGCATGTTCAGGTTGACCGCGTGCAGCTGGATCGGGATCGTGATGATGAGCATGATGATCAACACCAGCATCACGTCGATGAGCGGCGTGGTGTTGATGTCCATCATCACTTCGGGTTCGCCCGAGCCGCTGCCCGAGCCGATGTTCATTCCCATGGTTCTTCCTTGTGCGTGAGCCGCTCAGCCCTTCGGCGGCGGTTCGGTCACGAAGCTGATCTTCAGGATCGACGCGCGCTGGCACGCGAACACGACCCGGCCGACCGATTCGTAGCGGCTCTTCTCGTCACCCCGGATGTGTACCTCGGGCTGCGGGTTGAGCACGGCGATCTTCTTCAGGCGCTGGAACAGCGCCTCGCTGTCGGCCACCGGTTGTGCGTTCCAGAACACATCACCGTCCTTGTTGACCGAGATCTCGATGTTCTCGGGTTTGGTCTGGCGCGCGATGTTGGTCTCTTTGGGCAGGCTCATCGCAATGCTCTGCGTGACCACGGGGATCGTGATCAGGAAGATGATGAGCAGCACCAGCATCACGTCGACCAGCGGCGTGGTGTTGATGGCAGAGACGACTTCGTCTTCGTCGCCGCCCGAGCCGATGTTCATTCCCATGCGGGGTCTCCTGAGTGGATGCCGTTCGGGCTCAGCGGGTGTTGCTGAGCTTCGCACCCATCAGGATGCCGTGCAGGTCGGCACCGAAGCTGCGCACCGATTCCATCGTCATCTTGTTGCGGCGCACGAGCCAGTTGTAGCCGAGCACTGCGGGCACGGCCACGGCCAGGCCGATGGCGGTCATGATGAGCGCTTCACCCACCGGGCCGGCGACCTTGTCGATCGAGGCCTGGCCGGCGATGCCGATCGCGGTGAGCGCGTGGTAGATGCCCCAGACGGTGCCGAACAGGCCGACGAACGGAGCTGTGGAGCCGACGGTGGCGAGGAAGGCCAGGCCGTCCTGCAGGCGGCTCTGCACATCGTCGAGGCTGCGTTGCACACCCATCGTGACCCAGGTGTTGCGGTCGATGTTGTCGGTGAGCGCACCTTCGTGGTGGTCACCGGCGTTGATGCCGCTCTCGGCGATGAAGCGGAAGGCGCTGCCTTCCTTCAGGGTCTTGACGCCGTCGTTGAGGCTGGCGGCCTTGAAGAAGCCCTTGCGCGCGGCCTTGGCCTCGCTGCTGATCTTCATGCTCTCGTAGAGCTTTGTGATCATGATGTACCAGCTGCCCATGCTCATCAGCACCAGCAGCACGAGCACGCCCTTGGCAACGAAGTCGCCTTGCGCCCACAGGGCGGCCAGGCCGTAGGGGTTGTCGACGGTCTCCTTGGTGACCACGGCGGCCATGGGGGCGACCGCCGGTGCGGTGGCATCGGGCGCGGTAACCACCGGTGCGGCCACCACCGGCGCGGCGGCCGAGGCGGGCTGGGCGTTCGCCCACTGGGGAGCGGCGATGGCGCTCGCGGCGAGGATCATCGCGGCGAACATCGATTGCAGTCGGTGGGTCATGGCTGGAACTCCTGAAATGAATTTGCGGTTGTCGTTGCTGTGGGAGAGGTCGACCGGCGAATATGTGCGTCGCACACGTGCCTCATTCGACGACCTTGAATTCGAAGGTCTGCTCGGCCTTGATCTCGTCTTCGCCGGCCTGGCAGCCGTACTGCATCATGGCGTTGCGCACCGCGGCGTCGAACACGCCGCGGGGCTGCGAAGACAGGATCTCGACCGCGACGACCTTGCCACCGCGGATGGTGGCTCGGGCTTTGACGGTGCCGGTGATGTTGTCGCGCGTGGCTTTGGCCGGCATCACCGGCGCCACTTGGGTGGCACAGGCCACGCCGATGCCCACCACGGCAGGCCGGGGCGCAGGCGGCGCAGGCGGCGCAGGCGGCGCAGGAGGCGCGGCGACGACCGGCGGCGGCGTCGGCGTCATCACGGTCGGCGGCGGTGGTACCGGCGAAGGCGCGACAGAGATGGTCGGCTG
>JAYVTD010000485.1:0-4267 GCA_043774765.1 Rhizobacter sp.
CTCTTCCTGCGCCTGCTCAAACCCGGCGGACGCGCCGCCGTGGTGGTGCCCGACGGTGTGCTGTTCGGCAGCAGCAAGGCGCACAAGGAGCTGCGCAAACTGCTGGTCGACGGCCACAAGCTCGACGCCGTGATCTCGCTGCCGGGCGGCGTGTTCAAGCCCTATGCCGGCGTGAGCACCGCGATTTTGCTGTTCACCAAGACCAACAGCGGCGGCACCGACCAGGTGTGGTTCTACGACCTGCAAGCCGACGGCTGGAGCCTGGACGACAAACGCCAGCCACTGCTGAGCGAAGACAAGCTCGGGGTGGCGCCCCAAGTGGCGTTGAGCGACGCGGAGCAAACGAAGAACAACCTGCCCGATGTGCTGGCGCGCTGGGGGCAGCGCGCGGGCGGTGAGCGCAAGCGGGCGCGCACGGCGCAGAGTTTTTGCGTGGCGCGGGCCGACATCGAGGCGAACGGGTACGACCTGAGTTTGAATCGGTATCGGGAGGTGGTGCATGAGGTGGTGCTGCACCGGGCGCCGGGTGAAATCTTGGCGGAGATGGAGCGGCTGGAGCTGGACATTCATCGAGGGATGAAAGAGCTGGCGGGGATGTTGCGGTGAGCAATTGGGCGCTTGCCACACTGGGTGACGTGGCCCAAATTGAACGGGAAGTCATCGGTCCGGAGGCGATACGTAGCGGCACCAGTTACGTTGGGTTGGAGCACATCACGAGCGAAGGTACGTTCGCCTTGCCGCCAGTGGTGGAGCAAGGTGAGTTGGCAAGTGCCAAGTTTTCGTTTACGTCCAGCCATCTGCTCTACGGCAAACTGCGCCCGTATCTCTCGAAGATCGCACGCCCGGATTTCAACGGTGTGTGCAGCACCGACATCCTGCCCGTGCGTCCGGGCTCGAAGCTCGATCGCAACTATCTTCACCATTGTTTGCGCTTGCCCAGCATGGTTGCGCTGGCGAACTCGCGTTCGGTCGGTGCGAATCTTCCGCGCCTCAGTCCGGGAGTGCTTGCAGCGTTCGAGATTCCGCTCCCGCCCCTCCCCGAACAACGCCGCATCGCCGAAGTGCTGGACCGCGCCGAGACCCTGCGCGCCCAGCGCCGCCAAGCCCTCGCGCAACTCGACGCGCTCGCCGAGTCGATCTTTTTCGACATGTTTGGCGACCCGGTGAGTAACTCGAAGAAGTTGCCAGAAGGCGCTTTCCTCGGTGATGTGGCCGATGTCGTTTCAGGCATCACCAAGGGGCGCCCGCTGAAGGGGCAGGCGGCCCGCTCGGTTCCCTATCTGGCCGTCTCGAACGTTCATGACCGCAGCCTTAGCCTCGGAGTCGTGAAGACCATCGAGGCCACCAAAGCCGAGATCGCGCGCTACCGGCTGCTCGATGGCGACTTGCTGCTCACGGAAGGCGGCGACCCCGACAAACTCGGCCGGGGCACCTTGTGGCGCTCGGAACTGCCGGAGTGCATTCACCAGAATCACATCTTCCGCGTGCGAGTAACGAGCCCGAACATCCGCCCGCTCTACCTGAGCTGGCTGGTTGGCAGCCAGCGCGGCAAGCGCTACTTTCTTCGCTCGGCAAAACAAACAACCGGCATCGCGTCGATCAACATGACCCAGCTCAAAGGGTTTCCGCTGCTGACTCCGCCATTGAGCCAACAGGAGCAATTCGAGCATCGACTGAAGGGCGTATCGGTGCTTCGTGCTGCACACGTTCGAGCGGCCACTGAAGTGGACGCCCTCTTCGCCTCCCTCCAACACCGCGCCTTCCGCGGCGAGCTTTGACCTGAACGCAGCGGCGCAGCGGCATGAACCCGTTCAGCATCATCGACATCCCGCTGGATACCCGCGAAGACACCGAGCAATTCGGGAGCACTCTTTTCCTCGCCTGGCAGGCTCCCAACCCGACGCGGGCGTGGTTCCCGATCGGCCGGCTCGATGTTTCCACCGACCGGCGCGACTATGTTTTCCAGTACACGAATGGGGCGCTTCGTGCACACGAACGGGCCGGGTTCGAGCCGCTGGTGGCGTTCCCGGAGTTTGCTCGGCGCTACGAATCGAGCGAGCTGTTCCCGCTTTTCAAGAACCGCATTCTTGAGCCCAATCGCAAGGACTTCGCCGAGTACCTGCAGTGGCTCGACCTCGACCCAGCGCATGCCGACCCGATTGAAATCCTCGGCCTCACGGGTGGCGAGCGCCAGACCGATAGCCTAGAGGTTTTTCCCAAGGTCAAGAAGCTGGCCGACGGCACGATCAGCTGCCGCTTCTTCCTTCACGGGCTGCGCCACGTGTCACCCGCTGCACGCGAACGTGCCGAGCAGCTTGAGGAAGGCGAAACGCTGCAAGTGGCCATCGAGGTGAACAACCCGGCCACGGGTTACGCGGTTCAACTTCAAACCAGCGACTGCCACATGATCGGTTGGGCACCGCGCTACCTGGTGGACGACCTGCGCGAAGCCTTGCTCGAACACTCGACGATCAGCGCGCATGTTCGGCGCATCAACCGGCTGGGCGCGCCCTTTGCGCGCCGCGTGTTGGTAGAGCTTCGAGGTGGCGTGCCGGCGGCGTTCGAGCCGATGACCTCTGACGAGTACGTTGTGTTCGCCGGTTGAGGGGCAGTTGCAGTGCTCATGTTGTATTATCTTTTGTAATACAGTCTCGTTCCTGGAGGCACCTCATGCGCACCATCTCGATCCGACTCGACGACCACACCGACGCGGTGCTCACCGAGCATTGCCAACGCAACGGTCTGACGCAGACCGATGCGATCAAGACCGCCATAGAACAAATGGCAGACCAACACAGACCCACACCGGCGGAATTGGCGGCCGAACTCGGGTTGATCGGCGGCTTCTGCAGCGCCGAGGGCGACCTGGCGGCAAACCACTCGCAGCGCGTGAAGGAACGCTTGCGCGCCAAGCGAGTTGGCGAATCGGTACCGTTGCCACCGGCTGCCCCACCACTGCCGGTGCGCCAGTCGAGCCGGCGCCGCGCAACATCCACCTGAGCGCAAGCAAGTGGCACGCAGCGCACAACGCGTGATCGTGGACGCTGGGCCGCTGATCGGTTGGTTCGACGCCGGCGATGCTTACCACGAGCTGGTCAAAGGCTTTTTCGACCAGTACAGCGGCGAGTTGATGAGTACTTGGCCAGTGCTCGGCGAGGTGTGTCACTTGCTTCCGGAACACATGGTGGCTGGGTTCTTGCGCTGGGTCGGCCGCGGTGGCGTTACGGTCGTCGATGTTCCTGTTTCAGCCCTTCCTGGGCTGGCTGATCGCATCGACAAATACGCCGACCTGCCGATGGACCTGGCTGACTCATCGCTGATCTGGTTGGCAGAGTCACTGGGCGTGCTGGACGTGTTGACCATCGACCGACGCGACTTCGGCATCTACCGCACCGTGCGCGGACAGGCGCTGCACAACGTGCTTTTCGACACACCACCGCATGCGCCGACGCGCCGGCGTGCAGGCAAGCGCTGACGGCAGAGCCCAGGGCGCGGCATGAGCAACTTCACATTCCTGCAAGCCGAATTCCCCGCCGTCTTCGAAGCCGCGCGCCAGGCCGAAGCCCACGCGCACAGCGACCCACGCGCCACCTGCTTCTACGCGCGGCGCGCGCTCGAGCTGGCGCTGGCGTGGTTGTACCGGCACGACCCTGCGCTGCGGCTGCCGTATCAAGACCACCTCGCCGCATTGATTCACGAGCCCACGTTCCAGCAGACCGCCGGCGCGGTGATCGTCACCAAAGCGCGGCTGATCAAGGAGCTGGGCAACCTGGCGGTGCACGGCAGCAAGCCGCTGCACGCACGCGACGCGCTGAGCGCCCTGCGCGAGCTGTTTCACGTGGGTTACTGGCTGGCGCGAAGTTACGGCCGCACGGCCCGGCCGACGCCCGACCTGGCCTTCGACGCGGCGCAGTTGCCGGCCGCTGTGGCATCAGCCAAGCCGCAGACCGCCGAGCAACTGGAGCGCTTAGAGGCCCAGCTGCGCGAACGTGACCAGAAGCTCAGCACGCTCGCCACCGAGTGCACGGCCCTCGACGATGAGCTGACCCGCCTGCGTGCACAGATCGCGCAGGCCAAGGCGGCGAACACGGCGCAGGCCGACACGCACGACTACTCTGAAGCACTGACACGCAGCGCCTACATCGACGTGCTGCTGCACGAAGCCGGCTGGCCGCTCGACCAGAAACGCGACCGTGAATTCGAGGTGAACGGCATGCCCAACACCCAGGGCACGGGTTTTGTCGACTACGTGCTCTGGGGCGACGAC
>JAYVTD010000486.1:0-2546 GCA_043774765.1 Rhizobacter sp.
ATGGAAAGCGGGTGCCTTGCGGCACCCTTCAAGGTGGAGTCCGGCTAAGCGCCGGCCTTCTCTGTGAGCGTGCGCTTCTCGATGCGCTTCTCGGGGTGGGCATTGAGCACGATGCGGTGCACGTAGATGCCCGGCAGGTGAATCGCGTCGGGGTCGAAGGCACCGGTCTCGACGATCTCTTCGACTTCGACGATCGTGGTCTTGCCGGCCATCGCGACAGCCGGGTTGAAGTTGCGCGCGGTGCGCCGGAAGATCAGGTTGCCCGACTTGTCGGCCTTCCAGGCCTTCACGAGCGACACCTCGGGCACCAGTGCACGTTCCATCACGTACTTCTGTCCGTCGAACTCGCGCACTTCCTTGCCCTCGGCCACCAGCGTGCCGACGCCCGTCTTGGTGAAGAAGGCCGGAATGCCAGCACCACCTGCGCGCAGCTTTTCAGCCAGCGTGCCCTGCGGCGTGAATTCGAGTTCGAGTTCACCGGCCAGGTACTGGCGTTCAAACTCCTTGTTCTCGCCCACGTAGCTCGAGATCATGCGTTTGATCTGGCGCGATTCGAGCAGCAGGCCGAGGCCGAAACCGTCGACACCGGCGTTGTTCGAGATCACGCTCAGGCCCTTCACGCCCGAGTCGCGCAGCGCCGCAATCAGCGCCTCCGGAATGCCACACAGGCCGAAGCCGCCGACCGCCATCAACTGGCCGTCTCGCACCACGCCCTTCAGGGCTTCGGCAGCGCTAGTGAACACTTTCTTCATCGTGGTCTCCGTGGGGTTCGCAGCCGCAGAGCGTACTACGTAGTGCACTACGTAGTCGTTACGTAGAATCGCCTAAGCATAGTTCCGCCCCAACCCATCAGCGTGACCCCATGACAAACGGGCTCGACTACCGCACCGCGTTCGACCTCGCCCCGATCGGCCTGGTGCTGTCGCGCAACCGGCTGATCGTCGACTGCAATCAGCAGGTGCTCGAGATGTTCGGCGCGCACCGCGATGAGCTGGTCGGCGGCAGCTTCGAGCTGCTCTACCCTTCACACGCCGAGTTTGAGCGCACCGGTGCGCGCATCGTCGCCAGCCTCAACAAGAGCGGCTGGTATGCCGACGAGCGTGTGATGAAACGCTTCGGCGGCACGCGCGGCGGCGAGCACTTCTGGTGCCATGTGTCGGGCCGTTCGCTCGACCCTTCGGCGCCGCACGCCGAAGGCATCTGGTCGTTCGAGGACCTGTCGGCTCGGCGCCGGATCGGCGTGGAACTCACGCCGCGCGAACGTGAAGTGGCGGCGTTGCTGATCGAAGGCCTGACGAGCAAGCTGATCGGCAAGCGCCTGGAGATCAGCCCGCGCACCGTCGACGTCTACCGCGCGCGGCTGATGAAAAAACACCACGCATCGACCACGCCCGACCTCGTTCACAAGCTGCTGCGCGCCTGAGTCCAGGAGAACCCCGCGCTATTCGAGCAGCTTGCGCACGTCCTCGGGCAAGGGCACCGACTTGGCCTTTGGGTAGTGCACCCACACCGTCTTCGCGCCGCCCGACGCGCAGATCACGCCGGGTTCGTCGGTGCGTTCCAGCGTGATGTAGGTGTCGAAGCTGCTGCGGCCGGGGTTGGCCACGTAGTGTCTGGCCAGCACATCGCCGGGGAACTTGAGCTGAATGATGAAGTTGCAGAAGGCGTTGACGATGATCGCGCCTTCGCCGTTCGGGTCGACCGGCCCCGACACCTGGTGCAGCCATTCGAGGCGAATCACTTCCATGTAGCGGAAGTAGATCGTGTTGTTCACATGACCCATCGCGTCCATGTCGCCCCAGCGGATCGGGATCACCATCTCGTGCGTGAGCTTCATCTGCTCGGGAAGATCAAATCGCATCGCAGCCTCAGTTCATTGGCGTTGCACACCGAGCTCGGCATAGAGCCGCTCGACCAATGCGCGCAATTCGGTCAGCTCGTTCTGCATGGCCGCTTGCTGAACCTTCAGCGCCGCCACTTCGCTCACGGCGACGAAGTCTTCCGATTCGGCCGCCACGGGCATGGCCGCCACGTCGATTGCACCGCACAGCAGCTGCGCCCAGCGCGGCTCGCGCGCACCCGGCGCACGCGGCAGCTTCACGACCAGAGGCCCGCCCTTCTCTGCTGCGCGTGCGGCGAGCTCGTCGAGAAAACCTTCCACCGAAGACATGTCGGCGAAGCGGTGCAGGCGGTCGCAGTTGGCGCGCAGTTCGGAGCCGGTCTGCGGCCCGCGCAGCATCAGCACGGCCAGCAGCGCGACCGACTGCGACGGCAGCCCCATCGCGCGGCCCATGTTGTGCTCGAAGCGGGTGACACGCGAGCCGCTGGCCTCGAACACCAGGTTCAGGCTCTTGAGCGCACCGACGGCGGCCTGCACTTCGCTTTCGGTGGCGGCGAGCACCGGGTCGCGCGCCGTCTTCTGGTTGCAACCGAGCGTGAGCGAGTTGATCGACAGCGGGTAGCTGTCGGGCACCGTGTGGGCTTTTTCGACCAGCACGCCGAGCGCGCGTGCTTCGAGCAGCGAAAGCGGCCGCAACATCGACATG
>JAYVTD010000487.1:0-8846 GCA_043774765.1 Rhizobacter sp.
GTCATCAAGCGCCCGCTGCTCGCGAACATTCAAGGCAAGTCGGCGCCACCGATGGAGCGCGCCAACCTGATCATGGTCACGAGTTCGATGCCGGGTGAAGGCAAGACCTTCGTGTCGGTGAACCTGGCGATCAGCCTGGCTATGGAACTCGACAAGACGGTTCTCCTGGTAGATGCCGATGTCTCGCGGCCGACGGTCTTGAATCGCCTTGGGCTGCCTTCGTCGCCGGGGCTGCTCGACATTCTGATCGATCCTTCGTTGCAGGTTTCGAATGTGTTGATGCGAACGAACATTGACAAGCTGACGATTCTTCCCTCGGGCAAGGCGAACGGGCGGGCAACCGAGTTGCTTGCGAGCGACGCGATGGATCGGCTGCTGGACGAGTTGGCCACGCGCTACTCGGACCGTATCGTCGTGTTCGATGCACCGCCGCTGTTGCCATCGACCGAGTCGCGCGTGCTTGCGACCTATATGGGGCAGGTCATCGTGGTCGTCGAAGCCGATCGAACGCCGCAGAAGTCGCTGAACCAGGCGCTCGCGACAATCGACTCCTGCCCCGTGGTGCTGCCGCTTCTGAACAAGATCAGCCGATCCGAGGTCGGTGCCTACTATGGCTACTACGGGCCGAACTGAGTTGCAGTCCGTCGCCTCCGTTATCGCGCCCTCGCGGGGTATCGCCGTTCGTCCGTGCGCCCGCGGTGGGCGGTTGCGCGAGGTGGCGCGGATCATGGCCATTGCCTTGGTGGTCACCGCTTCGCTCCCGGTCTTCGCACAGCGCTGGACCATCGAGCCGGGAATCAGCTCCCAGTTGACCTGGACCAGCAACGCCCTGCTCGGCACCGGCACGGCACAGAATGACACTGTGCTCGAGGTGCGGCCCCGGCTCAGGATTCTCGGCGAAGGGGCCAGGCTTCGCATTGCCGGCGCGGTTGCCCTCAATTGTATCGCTTATGCCGGCGGCACACAGTCGAATCGAATTCTCCCCGAAGGCGATCTGACTGCACGACTGGAGGCCGTCGAGCGCTGGCTCTACCTCGAAGCCGCAGTCCGCGCCGCGCAGACGAGCTCCGACCCGTTCGGCGTGCGCCCCGAAGCGTCGTCGACATCGAACACCTTGACAACGACCCAGGGGCGCTTCAGCCCGAGCATCGAATCGGCGATCGATCCGTTGACGCGCTACCGGATTCGCAGCGACAACACCTGGACCAAGGATTCATCCGCAGATGCAGCGGCGGCCGCGCCGACCGGGGCCGCCGGGTACTTCGCGCGTCACACCGCCTTGATCGAACACGACCCCAAGCCTCTGGGCTGGCGCTTTGAAGCCGAGCGCTCGGAGACTCGTTACGACGATGGTGTGACGACGCCACTGGTCACCGATCTCGCCCGGCTCGTTGTCGACTACGCGCTGATCGAAGACTTGAGCGCGGGTTTGCGCGGCGGCTACGAACGCAACAGCTTCGTCGCGGCGGGTCAGCATCACGCGATCTATGGCGGTCAGGTACGTTGGCGGCCTTCGGCGCGTACGTTGTTGACGGCCGACGGCGAGCGGCGCTTCTTCGGCTCGGCCTGGCGCCTCGGGTTCGATCACCGAACGCCGCAGTTCGCGACCAGCCTGTCGTTGTCGCGCGGAGTCCAGTCAACACCACAGTCGCTGTTCGAGATACCCGCCAGCGGCAACATCGCTGCCCTGCTCGATGCGATGTTCACGACCCGCATTCCCGACCCCGCAGAGCGCGCCCGGGTGGTGCAGAAGTTCATCGCCGACCAGGGCCTGCCGAGTGCCACCCTGGGCGCAACGAATATCTATGCGCAGCGGCTCAGCCTGGTCACGTCGAGCAGCGGCAGCGTTGGCCTGATCGGTGTGCGCAACTCGTTGGTGCTCAGCGGTTTTTATACCAAGACCGAAGATGTGCCCGATTCGGTTTTGCTGGCCACCGGCCTCGCGTCCAACAACAACGTGCAGTACGGCGCCGGGCTGACGTTCAGCCATCGGCTCGCGGCCGCCGTCAGCCTCAGCGCGGCGATCGACTGGTCGCGTATCAAAGCGCTCGATGGTGTGGCACCCGACCTGACGACACAGCGCGGCGCGCGTGTGCAACTCAGCGTTCAGGCGTCTCCCAAGACCGGCGCTGTCTTCGGAGGGCGCTACCGCAAACTCGAATCGACCGTCGCCGTGCCCGGCCACGAAGGCTCCGTCTACATGGGCCTGGACCACAGGTTCTAGGTGGCGATGCCGACGCCGATATTACGGGCATACCTTGCACGTTCCAGAACTCCACCTCAAAACCTGACCCAACCCGCATGACTGCAGAACCCGGCCCCTTGATCTGCGTCGTGGGCGCACGCCCGAACTACATGAAGATGGCGCCGCTGCTGCGCGCGTTCCGCGCCAACCCGGCCTTGCCGAAAGCGATGCTGGTTCACACCGGGCAGCATTACGACTTTGCGCTCAACGACCGATTGTTCGCCGACCTGGAATTGCCCGCGCCCGACGTGAATCTCGGGGTCGGATCGGGCTCGCACGCGGTTCAGACGGCGGAGGTGATGAAACGTTTCGAACCGGTTGTCATCGACGCAAAACCGTCATGTGTCATTGTCGTCGGCGATGTGAACTCGACGATGGCTTGCACCTTGGTAGCCTCGAAACTTCATGTGCCAGTCGTTCATGTCGAGGCCGGCCTGCGCAGCTTCGACCGGGGCATGCCCGAAGAAATCAATCGCGTCGTCACCGACCAGATCGCCGACCTGCTCTTCACCACCGAACGCACTGCGCACGACAACCTCGCGCGCGAAGGCATCTCAGCCGCGCGGGTGCGCTTCGTCGGCAACCTGATGATCGATTCGCTGCAGGCCGCGCTGAAGAAGGCCGTCGAACCGGGGCTTACGCTGGCCAGGGAAGGTGCGGCGGCAGAGTTGCTTGCCGACCCCGCAGGGTTCGGTGTCGTGACCATGCACCGGCCGTCCAACGTCGACGACTCGGCCAACCTCGCCGAGCTGCTCGAGATCCTGCGCAAGGTCAGCCAGCGTTTGCCGCTGGTATGGCCGATCCATCCGCGCACCCGGGCCAACATCGACAGGCTCGGCCTGGCCGGCCGGCTCGCCCAGGTGCGCATGGCGTGTCTGCCGCCGCAGGGTTACCTCGAGATGGTCGGCTTGCTCAGCCATGCGAAGCTGGTGTTGACCGACTCCGGCGGTGTGCAGGAAGAAACCACCGCGCTTGGTGTTCCATGCCTGACGATGCGCCCGAACACCGAACGCCCGATCACCGTGGAGCATGGCACAAACACGCTGGTGCCGCGTGACGAGCGCGTTGTGCTGCGCCTGGTCGACGAGATCCTCGCCAGCGGCGGCAAACGCGGCCGCACACCGGAGCTGTGGGACGGCCACGCGGCTGGCCGCATTGCCGAAGACCTGGCGGGCTGGCTGGCGCAGCGCGCCGCGGCGCGGGTCGAGGTGGTGGCATGAACGCACCGGAGCGGTCGTTCGCGATGATGAATGCGCTGACGGTCGACGTCGAAGACTACTTCCAGGTCTCGGCGATGGCGCCGCATATCGCACGCGATTCGTGGGACGCCCAACCGTGCCGCGTCGAACGCAACGTGCACCGCCTGCTGGCGATGTTCGCGCAACACGATGCACGCGCCACCTTCTTCACGCTGGGTTGGATCGCCGAACGTTACCCGCAGCTCGTGCGCGACATCGTCGCGGGCGGCCATGAGCTGGCGAGCCACGGTTACGGGCACCAGCGCGCCAGCGAGCAAAGCCGCGACGACTTCACCGAAGACGTGCAGCGCGCCAAGGCGCTGCTCGAAGACATCGGCGGCAAGCCAGTGCGAGGTTATCGCGCACCGAGTTTTTCGATCGGCCACAGCAACCCGTGGGCGTTTGACGTGCTTCTAGCGGCGGGTTATCAGTACAGCTCCAGCGTTTATCCGGTACGGCACGACCACTACGGCATGCCCGACGCGCCGCGGTTTCCGTATGCAGCGCGCCCGGGCTTGATCGAGATCCCGATCACGACCACGCGCGTGATGGGCCGCAACCTGCCGGCCGGCGGCGGCGGCTACTTTCGCCTCGCCCCCTACAAGCTCAGCCGCTGGGCGCTGCGCCGCGTCAACAGCATCGATCGGCGCCCTGCGATCTTCTACATGCACCCTTGGGAGATCGACCCCGGTCAGCCGCGTGTGCCCGGCACCAGCCTGAAGACGCGCTTCCGCCATTACGTCAACCTTTCGCGGACCGAGGCTCGACTCGGGCGCTTGCTGCACGATTTCAAGTGGGGCAGGGTGGACGAGGTCTTCGACCTGAGCACCGCGTGAAGCCGGTGGACGCACCTTTCGTCGACGCCGGGGCACTGACGGTCCGCCCCTATCAGGATGCCGACAAGCAGAACTGGGACAGCTTCGTCTTCGCCTGTGCTGACGCAACGTTCTTTCACCGCATCGGCTGGCGTGAGATTTTTGAAACGGTGTTCAAGCACCGCACTCACTACCTGATGGCTTGCCGCGGCGAGCAGATCGTCGGTGTGCTGCCGCTGGTGCAGCTCAAGAGCGTGTTGTTCGGGCACGCGCTGGTTTCGCTGCCCTTCGCCGTGTATGGGGGTGTTGCTGTCAGCGATCCCCTGGCTGTGGCAGCTCTGCACCAGGCCGCCAGCGTGCTCGGACGTGAGCTCGGTGTGCAGCACCTGGAGCTGCGAAATCGGGAATCGCGCGAACCGGCGTGGCCGCGCCAGGAGCTGCACGTGACGTTTCGCAAGGCGCTGCTGCCGGATGTCGAGGCCAACATGCTGGCCATCCCGCGCAAGCAGCGCGCCGTCGTTCGCAAGGGCATCCAGCGCAACCTGCGCAGCGAGATCGATGCCGACACCGACCGTTTCTTCGCGCTCTACGCCGACAACCAGCACCGCCACGGCACGCCGCCGCATTCGCCGCGCTATTTCAAGGCGCTGCGGCGCGTCTTCGGCGATGACTGCGAAGTGATGATCGTCGTCACACCCGAAGGCAAGCCGCTGGCGGGTGTGCTTTCATTTTATTTCCGTGACGAGGTCCTGCCGTACTATGCAGGCGACGTGCTCGAAGCGCGTGGTGCTTCTGCCAACGACTTCAAGTACTGGGAGCTGATGCGGCGCGCCTGCGAACGCGGCATCCGCATCTTCGACTACGGCCGCTCCAAGCGCGACACCGGGTCGTTCGACTTCAAGAAGAACTGGGGCTTCGAGCCGGAACCGTTGCACTACGAGTTCCAGTTGTTCAGCCGCGACACGGTGCCGCAGAACAACCCGGCCAACCCGAAGTACCGGACGGCGATCGATGTCTGGCGGCGTTTGCCGCGTGGTGTGGTCAACGCGATCGGGCCGGTGCTGGCGCGCCACCTCGGATGAGCGAGAAGGCGGGGCTTCGATGAAGCTGCGGCGGCCGGTCGTGGCCGTGAATCTCGGCGGGAACGTCAAATTGTTGGATGAACAGCCGATCGGTCGGCTCGTCGTCGCTAAGACTGTCGATACGATCGCGGCAGCCGCGACATGGGTTGGTCAGGTTCGTCGGTTCAACTAGGAACAGATCATGTGTGGCATTGTGGGCATCTGGGATTCGCGCGGCGAGCGCCCGATCGAGCGCAGCGTGCTGGTGCGCATGAACGAGTCGCAACATCATCGCGGCCCCGATGAGACCGGCCTGCACCTGGCGCCCGGCGTCGGCCTGGGCCACAAGCGCCTCTCGATCATCGACCTTGCCACCGGCCAGCAACCGCTGTTCAACGAGGACGGCTCGGTCGTGGTGGTCTACAACGGCGAGATCTACAACTACGGCGATCTGATTCCGGAGCTCACTGCGCTGGGCCATGTGTTTCGGACCCGCAGCGACACTGAAGTCATCGTGCACGCATGGGAAGCATGGGGCGAAGCCTGTGTCGACCGGTTCCGCGGCATGTTCGCGTTCGCGCTCTGGGACGAGCGGCAACAGACCTTGTTCTTGGCCCGCGACCGGCTCGGTGTGAAGCCGCTCTTTTACGCGCAGCTTCCCGACGGCTCCTTTCTTTTCGGCTCGGAACTCAAATCGCTGCTGGTGCACGGCGGACTCAAGCGCGAGATCGATCCTCGCTCTGTCGAAGACTACTTCGCATTGGGTTATGTGCCGGAGCCGCGCACGATCTTCACGTCGGCGCACAAGCTCGCCCCGGGGCACACCCTGTGCTTGCGGCGCGGCGAACCGGCACCGGCTCCGCGTCGCTACTGGGACGTGCGCTTCACCGGCGCGAACACGATCTCCGAACAGGATGCCCAGGCCGAGTTGATCGAGCGCCTTCGCGAGAGCGTGCGCCTGCGCATGATCTCGGAAGTGCCGCTCGGCGCGTTTCTTTCCGGCGGCGTTGACTCGAGCGCGGTGGTCGCGATGATGGCGGGCCGTTCGTCCGAGCCGGTCAACACTTGCTCGATCTCGTTCGAGGACCCGAGTTTCGACGAAGCGGTGTTCGCGCAGCAAGTCGCCGATCAGTACAAGACCCGGCACTTCGTCGACCGTGTTGAAACCGATGACTTCGACCTCATCGACACGCTCGCGGCGCTGTACGACGAGCCCTATGCCGACAGCTCGGCGATCCCGACCTACCGGGTCTGCCAACTGGCGCGAAAGCACGTCACGGTTGCGCTCTCGGGCGACGGCGGCGACGAGAGCTTCGGCGGCTACCGGCGCTACCGGATGCACCTGGGCGAAGAACGGATGCGCTCGGCGCTGCCGCTGGGTGTGCGGCAGGCCGTGTTCGGCCCCTTGGGGCGCTTGTACCCCAAGGCCGACCGCGCACCGCGTTTCCTGCGTGCCAAATCGACGTTTCAGGCGCTGGCCCGGAACTCGGTCGATGCTTACTTCCAGGGCATCTCCATTTTTCGCGACGACATGCGCGACGCGCTCTTTTCGCCCGAATTCAAGACCCGTCTCGCCGGTTATCGCGCGGTCGAAGTGTTCCATGGCCATGCCCAGCGTGCCGACACCGATGATCCGCTGTCGATGATCCAGTACCTGGACATGCAGACCTACCTGATTGGCGACATCAACACCAAGGTCGATCGGGCCAGCATGGCGCATGCGCTTGAGGTCCGCGAACCGCTGATGGACCATGCGCTCGTCGAGTGGGTGGCGAGCCTGCCGTCCAGTGTCAAGGTTCGCGGCGGGGAGGGCAAGTGGCTGCTCAAGAAGGCGATGGAGCCGCATCTGCCGAACAACATTCTGTACCGACCCAAGATGGGGTTTGCCGTGCCGCTCGCGCGCTGGTTCCGTGGCCCGTTGCGCCAGCGCGTACGCACCGCGTTGCTCGACGGCCGGCTCGCACAGACCGGGTTTTTCAACAGGAACTACATCGAACATCTGGTCGTGGAACACCTGGCCGGCCGGCGCGACTACAGCTCGCCGCTCTGGACGCTGCTGATGTTCGAGGCGTTTCTGCGGATCGGCGACACCGCGGCGACGCCCGATCCGAAGCATGTGGCGGCCGGGGCAGACCGGGCCTCCGTTCCGGCCTGAGCGCACGACGCACCATGCGCATCCTGCATGTCCTGGACCACTCGTTGCCGTTGCACAGTGGCTACAGCTTCCGCACCGTGGCGATCCTGCGCGAACAGCGGGCGCTCGGCTGGGACACGCATCACCTGACGACGCCCCGACATGCTGAGAGTGCGATCGAAGAAGAAGTGGTCGATGGCTGGACTTTCCATCGCACGCCGTTTCAGGCGGGGCCGCTCTCGAAGTTGCCCGCGGTCGGGCCTTATCTCGACGAAATGCGCGCCAGCGCCGCGCGTCTGCGCCAGCTCGTGGACCGGATTCAACCCGATGTCGTGCATGCACACTCGCCGGTACTCAATGCGCTGCCCGCATTGTGGGTCGGTCGTGGCAGGCGCGTCCCGATCGTCTACGAGATGCGCGCTTCGTGGGAAGACGCTGCCGTCGATCACGGCAGCACGACCGAAGGCAGCACCAGGTACAAGGCGTCGCGTGCGCTCGAATCGTTCGCGCTCAAGCGCGCCGACGCCATCACCACGATCTGCGAAGGCCTGCGCCAAGACATCGTGGCAAGGGGCATCGATGCGGCGCGTGTGACCGTGATTCCGAATGCCGTGGATGTGAGTGCGTTCGCCTTCGGATCGGCTCCCGACCAGGCCCTGGCTCGCAAGCTCGGGCTCGACGGCAAGACCGTGCTCGGCTTTGCCGGTTCGTTCTATGGGTATGAGGGGCTGGACCTGCTGCTCGATGCGGCTACCCGGCTGCTGCCCGCCTGGCCGGAACTGCGTGTGCTGCTGGTCGGCGGCGGCCCGCAGGAACAGGCTTTGCGTGCGCAGGCGGTGCGACTCGGTCTTGCCGATCGTGTTGTCTTCGCCGGTCGTGTGCCGCACTCCGACGTGCAGCGCTACTACGACTTGATCGACGTGCTGGCCTACCCGCGCCGGTCGATGCGCCTGACCGAGATCGTCACGCCGCTCAAGCCGCTCGAGGCGATGGCGCAAGGCCGGATGTTTGTCGCCTCCGATGTCGGCGGCCACCGTGAACTGATCCGCGACGCAGACACGGGGCACCTGTTTCCGGCCGGTGACGCATCGGCATTGGCCGGCGCGATCGACAGCGTGCTCAACGCGCGCGGGCAGTGGGGCGCGATGCGTGCCCGCGCGCGCCGCTTCGTCGAGACCGAGCGCACCTGGGCCCGCAGCGTGGCGCGTTATGCTGATGTTTATGCCAGCGTGACCGCCTCCGCGCGGCCGCGTGCCTTGCCCGCGGCGCGCGGCTGACCGGAGCATTCAAGAGATGTGCGGCATTCACGGCTTCTATCAACTCGACGCGACGCTTGCGAACGCCGACCTGCTG
>JAYVTD010000488.1:0-4188 GCA_043774765.1 Rhizobacter sp.
GTGCCGCTGGGCATCGCGCTGGTGGTGCGGCTCACGCCGAAGCCGCTCTGGCAGGGCCTGCTGCTCGAAGCCGAGACCTCGTCGCAGAAACTGCCGTCGTTGTGGTGGGGCGCGGTGCTGATCGTGCTGGTGTGGGCGTCGTTGTTCGGGCTCTTCGTCTGGTGGGGCGTGACGATGCTTGCCCTCGCCTGATCCGCCCGAGGGTGCTTCGGCTACAGTCCCGGGCGACCGAACCCCCGCCCGCCCGAAAGCCCCTCGATGAAGCCCACGACCCTGTTCCGCCCGCTGCTCGCCGCATCGATCCTCGCCGCTGCAGGCGCTGCCCAGGCCCAGGCCTTCGACGCGGTGCGTTTGTACGGTGACCCGAGCGGCGACGGCGCGGGCACGGCCGGCCTGGTGGCCGTGCTCGGTTACCGCTACATGGGCTCGGACGAGCGCCGCAGCTTGGTGCTGCCGGCGCTCGAATACCGCTGGAAAAACGGCTGGTTCGTCGGCACCACCAATGGGGTGGGCTACAAGTTCGGCTCCGACCCGAGCCTGCAGTACGGCGTGCGCCTCACGGCTGACTTCGGCCGCAGCGAGAGCCGCTCGCCGGTGCTCGCCGGCATGGGCGACATCAAGGCGCGGCCCGAGATCGGCGGCTTCTTCAACTACTATCTTTCGCCTGATTTCAACCTCACGTCGTCGCTGCGCTACGGCTCCGGCAACGACCGCCGCGGCGCGCAGCTCGACCTCGGTGCGGCCTACTCGGTGCAACTCTCGCCGCAGTGGCGCACGACGGTGGGGGTGTCGACCACGCTCGTCAACGGCGCCTACATGCAGAGCCATTTCGGCGTGACGCCGGCGCAGGCGTTGACGAGCCAGAACCCGGCTTACGAAGCGGGTGCCGGCGTGCACGACGTGCGCGTCAGCGCCTCGGTCACGCATTTCATCAATTCGGATTGGTCGCTCACTGGCGGCCTGAGCGCGAGCTCGCTGCAGGGCGATGCGAAAGACAGCCCGATCGTGCGCGAGCGCACGCCGATCACGGGCCTCGTGGCGCTCGGCTTTCGTTTCTGAAGCGCCCGGCCGCGCGACCGCGGCTCACGCCATCTCCATGTGCTCGAACGCGAGTTCCAGCGTTTCGATGACGATGCCGCCTTCGAGCGCGTTCAGCGGCGAATAGGCCAGGCTCAGCGGGCGCGCGTTGCGAAAGCGCCAGGTCAACACCACCGTGCGCTGGTCTTCGCCGAGCAACTCGACCTTCACGGTGCGGCGTTGCGGCGCCTTGCCACGGCGCGCCTTGTCCCACCAAGCGTACAGGTCGAGGCCGCCGCTCACGCCGCGCTTGAGGACCAGGCAGGGCGCCGGGGAGGTTGCGCTGTGCTCGGCCTCTGTCGTGAACGTCGGGAAGATCACTTCGGAAAAGCCGGCGCTGTCGGCGTGTGCATCACCGCCGCCGAACGAGACCAGGAAGTTGGCGCCGGTGCAGGGCCGGTCGCGCACCACGGCCGGCCTCACTGCAGCTCGATGCGCTCGCAGGCGAGCACGATCTCTTCGATCGCCACGTCGTTGCCCTTGGCGTTGAACGGGCCGCTGCTGTGTTTGACGATGCGGGCGCGAAGCAGCTTCCAGGTCTGCACGACCGCGCTGTGGTCTTCGTTCATCAGCTGCACGGTGACGGTGCGCAGCGCGTTCTGGTCGCCGTTGCGGATCTGGTCGAGCCACTGGTACAGGTCGAGCGAGCCGATCACGCCACGCTTGAGCACCACGTTGCCGGCGCGGCTCAAGCCGGCCAGCTTGATCGGGTTGTTTTCCTTCGAGTTGCCGTTGCGGTACTCGATGACCGCCACGGCGGTGCCGATCTCGCTCATCTCCTGAAAGCCGGCACGCGGGCCTTCGGTGTTGCCGTCGCCGAGGTCGACGAGAAAGTTGAACTGGGTGTAGGGGCGATCGCGCAGCGTGGCCATGGCGGGTCTCCTCGGTTCAGGGGTTTCAGCGGCTGGGTCGGCGGTTCGGCGGCGGGCGCTGGCGCGCGCCGGGTTGTTGTTGCCGGTGTTCTTGCGGCGGGCGCGGGCCGCGCGGGTCGGCGGGGCGCTCTTCGATGCGGGCCGAAGGGGGCGCCAACCGGGCCTGCGCGAGCACCGTGTCGAGCTGCGCTTCGGTCAGGCCCTTGAGCGCGCAGAAGTTGGCGCGTGTGAGCGTGGTGGTCTCAAAAGCGCGCAGCAGCCCGGACGCCTCGCGGCGCTGTTCTTCTTCGGCGGCGCGGGCGCGGCGCGCTTCGTCGTTGGCGGCGCGCTGGGCGTTGCGTTCGGCGTCGCGGCGCGCGTCGTGCATCGCGCGGCGGCGCTCGAGTTCGGCCACCGCGGCCTGGCGGTGTTCTTCGGCGATTTCGCCGGCGCGCTGGCCGTCGAGGTCGATGCGCTGCGGCGCGTTCGCGACCGCGCGCAGGTACGCCGTGTTCGTGGTGTGGCGGTGCAGGAAGACCGACAGCGACTTCTTCGTGAAGATGCCGGGAGCACGCAGCTGGATGTCGGCCTGGATGCGCAGCTTCAGCGGCTGCGGCGTGCCGGGCGTGAAGAGCGCCGGGAACAGCTCGGCCAGGCGCGCCGCGCAGGCCGCCGGCGAGAGCTCGCGCACCGCGGGCGAGGCGGGAGACTCTGTCGCCGCTGTTGCAGCCGTCGGCGCGTCAGCGGCGGGTTCGGTCGCTTCGTTCTCGGCGGGCTCGTGTGGGGTTTGTGGCACGTTCGGAAGGCGCAAAGAGATCAGGAACGGGATTGTCGCTGTGTTTTTGGCGGCAAACGGCTTCAGTCGACGAACGAGGCCACCGGCACCCGCAACCGCGGCGCCAGCCAGCGGTAGTCGTCGTGCAGTACGTTGCGGCTGGGTTCGTCGGCGTGCCACTGGATGCGCAACAGGTCGGTCAGCGTCCAGCTGCCCCAGTCGGCGCGGAACGGCCGGCGCTCCAGGTCGGCCGGCAGAAGCCGGCTCGCCTGGTTGTGCCAGATCAGCGCGGGAATGCGGTAGCCGGCCGCGGTGCCCGGGCTGTGGCCGGCATGGTCGCGCTCGTGCTCGTGCGCGACCTCTTGCCCGTGGTCCGACAGAAACATCCAGGCACGGTAGCCGCCGGCGGCGCCGCTGGCGCGCGTCAGGTCGAGCAGCTCGGAGACCAGCGTGTCGTGGTGCAGCACCGCGGCGTCGTATTGATTGCGCAACTGGCGCAGCCAGCCCGGACGCCCCTGGCTTTCGAGCCGGCGCTCGACCGCGTCGGCCGTGCCTTCGAACGGGTTGCGGCCTTCCGGGTAGCGCAGGTGGTAGTGCGGGTGCGCGCCCATCAGGTGCACGACGACCAGCTTGCGCAGGTGCGGGTCGGCCAGCGCGGAGCGCAGCGGTTGCAGCACTTCGGAGTCGGGTGAAGCGCTGGAGCGGCCGGGCGTGCGGTTGGTCAGGCGCAACTCGTCGGCCAGACCGGCGTGGGTCTGCTCGACCGCCATGTCGTCCTGGTTGCCGATCCACCACACGCGGTAGCCGGCTGCGCGCGCCAGCGCAAGCACGTGCATGGGGTTCTTGGCGGACGGGTCGCCGAACTGGAACAGGTTGGCCAGTGCCGGCAGCGTGGCCGGATCGGCCGACCAGGCATTGCGCAGCACGATCAGCCGCTCGGCCAGCGCCTCGCGCTGTGCAGACAAGCGCGGCGTCGTGGCGCGTGCATAACCGTAGAGCCCGAGGTTGTCGCGGTTGATGCTTTCTGAGACCACCAGCACCACGGTGGCCGGCTCCTGCGAGAGCAGCACGGGCTCGGCGGCCCTGGCGCTTTCGAGCGCCGTGCGGCGCGCGGTCGCACCGTCGGCCCAGACAGCGCGCTGGTCCTGCACCGACTGGCCCCAGCCCGCCCAGTGCAGCGCCGGGTGCAGACGGCGCCAGGGCTTGCTCGCGTAAGCGACGCTGCTGGCCAGCAAGGCGAAGACCAGCAGTGCGATGCCCCAGGGCGCACGGCGCGAGCGTGTGCGGTCGGCCTGGTCGCGCGCCGGCGAGGGCCAGACAAAGCACGCCAGCAGGGCGCCGGCCACGGCCATCGGCACGAGCGCGGCCGTGACCGAACGCCAGTGCATCGACAGGTATTCGGCGCTTTCGCGGGCGCTGGTGTTGGCCATGGCGCCCAGCACCAGCAAGCTGTCGGGAGCGGCCTGGTAGGTGTCGAGGAGGTAG
>JAYVTD010000489.1:0-3350 GCA_043774765.1 Rhizobacter sp.
CTTGCAAGACGGCGTGCTCGCCATCACCCACACCGAAGTGGCCCCCGAGCTCGGCGGCCGCGGCATCGCCGGCGCGCTGATGCAGGCCGTGCTCGCCCACGCAACCACCGAAGGGCTGAAGGTGCGCCCGCTGTGTTCCTACGCGCACAGCTACATGCAGCGCCACCCCGAAACCGAATCGCTGCTGGCATGAACAGCAGCGAGGCACGCAGCATGACCGACGACCCCTTTCTCTGGCTCGAAGACGTGCAAGGCAATGCCGCGCTCGCCTGGGTGCGTGAGCGCAATGCCGAATCTCAACGAGTGCTGATGGCACGGCCCGAATACGCGCCCACGCGCGAGCGGCTGCTGCAGGTGATGAACTCCAAAGAGCGCATCCCGTACATCTCACGGCGCGGCGCGTACTTCTACAACCTGTGGCAGGACGAAACCCACAAGCGCGGCCTGTGGCGCCGCACCAGCTTCGCGGATTACCGCAAGGCGACACCGGACTGGGAGACGGTCCTCGACCTCGACGCGCTGGCCACCGCTGAAGGCGAAAACTGGGTCTGGGGCGGCGCGGTGGGTCTCGCGCCTTCGCACACGCGCTGCCTTGTGATGCTGTCGCGCGGCGGTGCCGACGCGACCGTGGTACGCGAGTTCGACACCGTCGCCAAAGCCTTCGTGAAAAACGGTTTCATCTTGGCCGAGGCCAAGTCCGACATCGACTGGATCGATGCCGATACGGTTTTCGTGGGCACTGACTTCGGCCCGGGTTCGATGACCGATTCGGGTTACCCGCGTGTCATCAAACGCTGGAAGCGTGGCACACCGTTGGCTGAAGCCTTGGAAGTGTTCGAGGGCGAGAAGGCCGACGTATCGGTGCGTGTGTCGGTCGACACCACCCCCGGCCACGAGCGCACGATCATCATGCGCAGCCTCGACTTCTACAACGCGAAGCGCTTCGTCCTGCAAGGTACGAAGCTGCCGCCGATGGACGTGCCCGACGACGCCTCGGTCGCGTTCTGGAACAGCGCCGGCGCGCCCGCCGACACGTTGCTGATGGAACTGCGCAGCGATCTCGCCACGCCGGCGCGCACCCACCCGCGTGGCTCGCTGCTGGCCATCGACGCCGCGGCCCACGCGCGCGGCGAGCGCCACTTCGCGGTGCTGTTCGAGCCCACCGCCACCCGCTCGCTCGCCGGCTTCGCGCTGACGCGCGAGCACGTGCTCGTCAACGTGCTCGACAACGTGGCGAGCAGGCTCGAAGAGTGGCGCCGCACGCCCGACGGTCTGAAGCGCCGCGAGGTCGCCGCGCCCTTCCCCGGCACGCTCGGAGTGAGCGGCCTGCACGACCCGATGCTCGCCGAAGACACCCTGGCCGAGTCCTACCTGCTGACCTACAGCGACTTCCTCACGCCCGACACGCTCTCGCTCGGCCAGACCGGCACCGACACACGCGCCGTGCTCAAGTCCTTGCCGGCAACGTTCGACGCCACCGGCATGCGCGCCGAACAGTCGTTCGCGACCAGCGCCGACGGCACGCTTGTGCCCTACTTCGTGGTCTGGCCGCGCGGGCTGAACGCGCAGTCGTCGGCGACCGGCAGCACGCCGACGCTGCTCTACGGCTACGGCGGGTTCGAGATCTCGATGCAGCCCTGGTACTCGGCCGCGTTCGGCACCGCGTGGCTCGCGCGCGGTGGTGTGGTCGTGGTCGCCAACATCCGTGGCGGCGGCGAGTTCGGCCCGGCCTGGCACCAGGCGGCCGTGAAAGAACACAAGCAGCGCAGCTACGACGATTTCATCGCCGTCGCGCAAGACCTGATCCAGCGTGGAATCACGAGCCCGCAGCACCTCGGCATCGAAGGCGGCAGCAACGGCGGGCTGCTCGTGGGCGCCACATTCACACAGCGCCCCGACCTGTTCAACGCCGTCGTCTGCAGCGTGCCGCTGCTCGACATGCGGCGTTATCACAAGCTGCTGGCCGGCGCTTCGTGGATGGCCGAGTACGGCGACCCCGACAAGCCCGAAGAGTGGCAGTACATCTCGAAGTACAGCCCGTACCAGAACCTGCGCCAGGACGTGAAGTACCCGCGCGTGCTGTTCACCACCTCGACCCGCGACGACCGTGTGCATCCCGGCCACGCCCGCAAGATGGCGGCACGGCTGCTGTCGCTCGGCCACGAGGTGCTGTACTACGAGAACATCGAAGGCGGCCACGGCGGCGCCGCCGACAACGAACAGCGCGCGCACGTGCAGGCGCTGGAGATGAGCTACCTGTGGCGCCAGCTCGGCCACTGAACTGAACCCGACATGCATTGCACAGCTCGTTCGACAATTGCCAGGGTGGCCGAGATGCCGGTGCGGGCCAAGGCGCTGAAAGACTTGGGAGCCCAGCTTGACTGACGCCACGAACGCGCAGGCGGTGCTCGACTTCTGGTTCGCCGCCGAATGCGAGCCGGAACACGGTGCGGTGCGCGAGCTGTGGTTCCGCAAGAGCGACGACACCGACCGACAGATCGGCGAACGCTTCGGCCCGCTGATCGAACAGGCCCTGCGCGGCGAGCTCGAAGCCTGGGCCGCCGAGCCGCAAGGCGCCCTCGCGCAGATCGTGCTGCTCGACCAGTTCACGCGCAACAGCCTGCGCGACACACCGCGTGCCTTTGCCGGCGACAAACGTGCGCTGGCGGCCGCGATGGCGATGGTCGGCGCGCGCCAGGACGAAACCCTGCTGCCGGTGCAGCGCGTGTTCGTCTACCTGCCGTTCGAGCACGCCGAAGGCATGGTCATGCAGGAAGAAGCGCTGCGTCTGTTCACGCGCCTCGTGACTGAGGTGCCCGAGCTGCAGGACATGCTCGACTACGCGCAGCGCCACCACGATGTCGTGCAACGCTTCGGCCGCTTCCCGCACCGCAACGTGATCCTCGGGCGCCAGTCGACCGCCGAAGAGATCGAGTTCCTGAAGCAGCCGGGCTCGCGTTTCTGAAGACTGTCAGCCCGTCAACCGCCCCAGCTTCAAGCGCAACACCCGGTCGCAGCGCGCCGCCAGCGTCTCATCGTGCGTGACCAGCACAAAGGCCATGCCCTGGCCACGCGCCAGGTCGAGCATCAGCTGGAACACGCCGTCGGCGGTTTCGCGGTCGAGGTTGCCGGTGGGTTCGTCGGCCAGCACACAGGCCGGGCCCCCGGCGAGTGCGCGGGCGATCGCGACACGTTGGCGTTCTCCGCCCGAGAGCTGCGCCGGGCGGTGCCGCGCGCGTTCGGCCAGCCCGACCTGCGCGAGCACTTCCTGCGCCCGCGCACGCGCTTCGGGCTTGGCCGCACGGCGAATCCGCAAGGGCATCGCCACGTTGTCGAGCGCGGTGAATTCG
>JAYVTD010000490.1:0-5212 GCA_043774765.1 Rhizobacter sp.
ACACTCGCCGATATTCGGGCAAGAGGCTTCTTCGCACACTGTGTTGAGCTTGTTCTCGCGCAGGATCTGCTTGATCTCGTAGAAGCGCGTGCTCGGCGAGCCGGCCTTGACGCGGATCCAGTCGGGCTTCTTCAGCGTTTCGAACGGCACGATCTTGATCGGAATGCGCGCCGTCTTGGCCTGCGACTTCTGCTTCGCGGTGGCGTCGTAGCCGGCGGCGGGCGCGGCGTCTCGGGTCACGTTAGGGGTGCTCATGTGCGCTTTCCGGGTAGGCCCGATTCGATCAAAGGCTCAGCTGGTTCGCGAGCCGGGTGCCGAGGATGGCGGCCGCCTCGTCGCTCGAGACCTGAACCCCGATTGTAGAAAGGTCCACGGTCTGCAGGCCTTCGTAGCCGCAGGGGTTGATCCCGGCGAAGGGTTGCAGGTCCATCGCCACGTTCAGCGCGACGCCGTGATACGCGCAGTGCCGGCTCAGCTTGATGCCGAGCGCGGCGATCTTGCCCAGGCCCTCGAAGCGGTCGAGGCGCGGCCCGGTCAGCGCCGCGTGGCCGAACGGGTCGGCCAGGTTCACGTAGATGCCGGGCGCGCCCGCCACGCGGTGGCCTGTGACGCCGAAGTGTTGCAGCGTCTTCAGCAACGCTTGCTCGAGCCGGTAGACGTATTCCTTGACGTAGATGTTCAGCCGCTTCAGGTCGATCAACGGGTAGGCCACCACCTGCCCCGGCCCGTGGTACGTGACCTGCCCGCCGCGGTTGGTCTGCACGATCGGAATGCCGTGCGGGTTCAGCACGTGTTCGGGTTTGCCGGCCAGGCCCTGGGTGTAGACCGGCGGGTGTTCGCAGAGCCAGATTTGGTCGGGCGTGTCGGGCGTGCGCGCTTCGGTGAAAGTGCGCATCGCGGCCAGCGTGCGCTCATACGCCACCACGCCCAGGCGATGCAACACCGGTGGCGCGGCCACCTCGCTCACAGCACCAACTTCACCATCGGGTGCGTGCTCAGCGTGCGGTACAACTCGTCGAGCTGCTCGCGGCTGGTGGCGGTGACGGTGACAGTCACACCCAGGTACTTGGCACCCTTGCTCGGCCGCAATTCGACACTCGCGGCGTCGAAGGCCGGGTCGAAACGCTCGGCGATCAGGGTGATGGCGTGCACGAAGCCGTCGACATTCAGGCCCATCACCTTGATCGGGAAGGTCGACGGGTACTCGATCAGCGACTGTTCTGGCGGAATGTCTTGCATGGCGGTGTTCATGCGGTCGGATATGGGGGCACTCCGACGCGGCACAACGCCGCGCGGCCTCTTCAGATCGACTGCGTGGTCTTGGCGCGCTGATAGGCCTCGTACAGGCGCGCGTACACCGGCCCGGGTTTGCCCCGCAAGGCGCCGTGGCCGACCGGCTGGCTGTCGAGCGTGGTCACGGGCAGCAGCTCCTTGGTGGCCGAGCTGAGCAGGATCTCGTCAGCCGAGAAAACGTCGGCCTCGGGGATCGGCCGCAGGTTGTAGGCGATGCCGACCTCTTCGCACAACTCGCGGATCAGCTCGTAACGAATGCCTTCGAGCACGTGCTCGCTCTTCGGCGGGCCGAGCAGCGCGCCTTCGTGCACGATCCAGACGTTGCTGGCCGCCGCTTCGGTCAGGTGGCCGTCGCGGAACATGATGGTCTCGGTGGCGCCGTGGTCGGCCGACAGCTGCCGCGCCAGCACGTTGCCGAGCAGCGAGATGCTCTTGATGTCGCCGCGCTCCCAGCGGAAGTCGCGCGCCGTCACGCAGCTCACGCCCTGATGGCGCTGCTCGGGTGAGGCCGCCTTCATCGGGCTGCACATCATGAAGACGGTGGGCTGCACGTCGGCCGGCATCACGTGGTCACGCAGCGCCACGCCGCGCGTGATCTGGATATAGACGATCTGGTCGGGCGCGCCGGTCTTGTCGATCAACGCGGCCACCAGCGTGCGGCAGCGCTCCAGCCATTCTTCGCGGCTGTGCGGGTTCACGATGCGCAGTTTCGAGAGGCTTCGGTTCAGCCGCGCCAGGTGTTCGTCGAAGCGGAACAGGCGCCCGCCGTAGGCCGGCACCACCTCGTAGATGCCGTCGCCGAAGATGAAGCCGCGGTCGAGCACCGAGACCTTGGCCAGGTGCAGCGGGCTGTACTCGCCGTTCAGGTAACACAGGGTGTCGGGCAGGGTTTGCATGTGCGGCTCCAGCGTGTGGGCGAAGACTACTTGATCCAGAGCCGCAGGGCGTCCCAGGCGCGGCCGATGATGCCGGCCTGCTCGACCGGCTCGAGCACGACCAGCGGCAGGTCGAGCACCGGCGCACCCGCCGTGGTGCTGACCTTGATCGTGCCGACACGCTGGCCCTTGGCGAGCGGCGCCACCAGCGGGTCGGTGCGCTCGACCTTGGTCTGCAGCTTGCCACCCTCGCCCTTCGGCACGCTGACGAACAGGCCGCCGGCGGCGCCGAGCTTGACCACGCTCTCCTTGCCCTTCCAGATCGGCGGCGTGACCATCGGCTTCGCGTCGTCGAACAGGCGTACCGTGTCGAAGGCCTGATAGCCCCAGTTCAGCAGCTTCTGGCTTTCGCCGGCGCGCGCTTCCATCGAGGTGGTGTTCAGCACCACGGTCAGCAGGCGGCGCTTGCCCGGGCCCTTGCCGTCGGCGCCGAGGTTCGGGAATTCACGCTGCGCCGTCGCGATCAGGCAATAGCCGGCAGCATCGGTGAAGCCGGTCTTCAGCCCGTCGACCGACGGGTCGCGACGCAGCAGCAGGTTGCGGTTCGGCTGGTTGATGTTGTTGTACTTGTATTCCTTGATCGCGTAGTAGGCGAAGAACTCCGGGTAGTCGCGGATCACGTGCGTGGCAATCACCGCCAGGTCGCGCGCGGTGCTGCGGTGCCCGGCTTCGGTGAGGCCGGTGACGTTCTTGAACACCGTGTTCTTCAGGCCGAAAGCCACCGCCTGACGGTTCATCATCGCGACGAACTGCTCCAGCGTGCCGCCCACCGCTTCGGCCAGCACCACGGCCGCGTCGTTGCCCGACTGCACGATCTCGCCCTTGAGGAGTTCGTCGACCGTCGGCGTCATCGTGGTGTCGATGAACATCAGCGAGCCGCCGGCCTTGCGCTCGTCCCACGCGCGCTTGGAGACCGGCAACTTCTGCTCCAGCGTGAGCTTCTTGTCGTGAATGGCGTTGAAGACCACGTACAGGCTCATCAGCTTGGTCAGCGAGGCCGGGTCGGCCGGGGCATCGGCGTCACGCTCGGCCAGCGTCTGGTTGCTGGTCATGTCGAGCACGAGGAAATGTTTGGCAGCCACTTCGGGCGGCTGCGGGGCCTGGGCGAAAGCGGCGCCGGTGAAGACCAGGGCCAGGGCAAGAGAGAACAGACGATTCATGAACAACCCAATGAGAAAGGACAAGGCGCGCACTGCGCGGGTCGCAGTGCAGCGCACCGAAGGAGAAGGCTGCGGATCAGAGCGGAACGCGGGGCTGCAGTTCCTGCACGATCACGCTTTTCAGCAGCGCGAGTTGGCCGTGGAAAAAGTGGCCGACACCGGGGAACACGATCACCGGCAGGTTTTGCGGCCGGGCCCAGGCCAGCGTGGCCGCGAGCGGCACCACGTCGTCACTCTCGCCGTGGATCACCAGCGTGTTGGCCGGCACCGCGGCCATCTGCTGGCGTTCGGTGGACGGGCCGACCAACACCAGCCGCTGCGGCTTGGCATTGTCGGGCAAGCCTGCCGCAGCCTGTGACGCCACGTAAGCGCCGAACGAGAAGCCGGCGAGCATGAACGGCGTGGCCGGGTCGCGGTGGGCTTCGATCACGGCGAGCAGGTCGTCGACTTCGCCCACGCCTTCGTCCCACGCGCCCTGCGAGGCGCCGACACCGCGGAAGTTGAAACGCACGCTGCGCCAGCCGAGCTGAACAAAGGCGCGCGCCAGCGTCTGCGCCACCTTGTTGTCGAGCGTGCCGCCGTGCTGCGGGTGCGGGTGGCAGACCACGGCCACGCCGCGCGGCGTGCCAGCGGGCGCGTCGACGGCACATTCGATGTCGCCGGTCGGGCCGGCAATGCGGGTGCGAACGGTGCTGGAGTTCATCGGCAGCTCAGCGGCCCACGCTCGCCGGCAACAGCAGCCGCTCGACGACCTGGCCGTTCTTCAGGTGCGAGTCGACGATCTCGTCGATGTCGTGTTTGTCGACGAAGGTGTACCAGACGGCGTCGGGGTAGACCACCGCCACCGGCCCGCCGGCGCAGCGGTCGAGGCAGCCCGATTTGTTGACCCGCACGCCACCCGGACCGCTGAGGTTCTCACCCTTGACGCGCGATTTGCAGTGGTCGAAGCCGGCTTGGGCGCCGTGGTTGCTGCAGGCGTCTTCGCCCTTGTCGCGCTGGTTCAGGCAAAAGAAGATGTGGCGTTTGTAATAACTCATGCGCGCATTTTAGGAGGCGCACCGCGGGGCCCCATTGCCGTCACCCTTCTTCGCGCGCGCCCAGCCGCGCCAACAGGTAGACGATCGCCGCATACGGCCAGAGCCAGCCGACCCAGCGCGCCGCACCGTGAAAGCGGATGAAGCGGCCCTGTTCCCAGGCCTGCAGACTCTCGGCGAAGTAGGGGTCCGACGGCGCCTGCGCCACGAACACGACCAACGCCGTCAACACGATCAAGCCGAGACCGGCCGCCGCCCGCCGCGGCACCCAGCTGAGCAGCGCCGCCACTGCCGCGCTGAAACCGAACGCGGCCACGGCCTGCGGTGTGCTCCAGGCCAGCGCGTGCTGCGGGCCGAAGTTGAGCGCGGTCGACAGGGTGGTCGCCAGGCCACCGAACGCTGCCGCACCGATCACCAGCACGAAGCGGCGCCAGCCCGGCTGTGCCACCACGAATGCGACCAGGCAGGGCGCCAGCAGGCCGAGCGCGATCAGCGAGAACTCGCCGCCGGGCGAGAGCGCGGTGCGCTGCAGCTCGGCGTCGAGCCAGCTCTCGAACCAGGGCGCGACCGGCGTGTCCTGCACCAGCCCCGCCACCCCTTCCTGGGCACGCGCCAGCACCTGACCCAGCCCCAAGGGCACCGGCAACGGAAACAGCAGCCCGAGCGGCCACAGCAGCAACAGCGCCAGGCCGCCGGCGCTGCGGCCGATGAACCAGCGGTCGCGCGCCAACTGCCAGCGCTCGACCCCGCCGCGCGCGTGCACCACCGCGCCGAGCAGCGCGCCCAGCAA
>JAYVTD010000491.1:0-4560 GCA_043774765.1 Rhizobacter sp.
CGTCACGATCCACACCGACAACTCGATCAGCGTGACCGACAACGGCCGCGGCATTCCGACCGGCGTGAAGATGGACGACAAACACGAGCCCAAACGCTCAGCGTCGGAAATCGCGTTGACCGAGTTGCACGCCGGTGGCAAGTTCAACCAGAACAGCTACAAGGTCTCGGGCGGCCTGCACGGCGTGGGCGTGAGCTGCGTGAACGGCCTGTCGAAGTGGTTGCGCCTGATCGTGCGCCGCGACGGTCTGACTCACTTCATGGAGTTCAAGCAGGGCATTCCGCAAGACCGCGTGATCGAGCTGCGTGACGGGGTGGAAGTCTCGCCGATGAAAATCACCGGTGAAACCGAAAAACGCGGTACCGAAGTGCACTTCCTGCCCGACCTGGAAATCTTCTCGAACATCGACTTCCATTACGACATCATCGCCAAGAAGCTGCGCGAGCTGAGCTTCCTGAACAACGGCGTGAAGATCCGCCTGGTCGACGAGCGCAACAACCGGTCAGACACCTTCGCGTACGCGGGTGGTGTGAAAGGCTTCGTTGAGTTCATCAACACCGGCAAGAAGGTGTTGCACCCGACCGTGTTCGGCGCAGCCGGCGAAAAGCAGAGCGACCAGGGCACGACCATCACCACTGATGTCGCGATGCAGTGGAACGACGGCTACAGCGAGAACGTGCTCTGTTTCACCAACAACATTCCTCAGCGTGACGGCGGCACCCACCTGACCGGGCTGCGCGCGGCGATGACCCGCGTGATCAACAAGTACATCGACGACAACGAGCTGGCCAAGAAGGCCAAGGTTGAAGTGACCGGCGACGACATGCGCGAAGGCCTGTGCTGCGTGCTGAGCGTGAAGGTGCCCGAGCCGAAGTTCAGCAGCCAGACCAAGGACAAGCTCGTCAGCAGCGAAGTGCGCGGCCCGGTCGAAGACTCGGTCAGCAAGGCGCTGACCGACTACCTGCAAGAAAACCCCACCGACGCGAAACTGATCTGCAGCAAGATCATCGACGCCGCGCGTGGCCGCGAAGCCGCCCGCAAGGCGCGCGAAATGACGCGCCGCAAAGGCGTGCTCGACGGCATGGGCCTGCCCGGCAAGCTGGCCGATTGCCAGGAAAAAGATCCGGCACTGTGCGAGATCTACATCGTCGAGGGTGACTCGGCCGGTGGCAGCGCGAAGCAGGGCCGTGACCGCAAGTTCCAGGCGATTCTGCCGCTGCGCGGCAAGATCCTGAACGTCGAAAAAGCGCGCTACGAAAAGCTGCTGACCAGCAACGAGATCCTGACGCTGATCACCGCGTTGGGCACGGGCATCGGCAAAGGCATGGGAGGCGACGACTTCAACCCCGACAAGCTGCGCTACCACCGCATCATCATCATGACCGACGCTGATGTCGACGGCGCGCACATACGCACGCTGCTGCTCACGTTCCTGTTCCGCCAGATGCCCGAACTGGTCGAGCGTGGCCACATCTACATCGCGCAGCCGCCGCTCTACAAGGTCAAGCTCGGCAAGGAAGAGCAGTACCTGAAGGACGGCCACGAGCTCGATGCTTACCTGCTCAAGGTGGCGCTCAAAGACGCCAAGCTCGACACCGGCGTGCCCGGCGCGGCCCTGTTGCAAGGCGATGCGCTGGAAGCGCTGGCGCGCCAGTACGTGCTCGCGAAGAACGTGGTCGAGCGGCTGTCGAACTGGATGGACGTGGAAGCCTTGCGCGCCATGGCCAACGGCCTGGCGCTCGACATCGACACCCTCGAAGCGGCCGAAGCATCGGCCACGGCTCTGAAGGGCGCGCTGCACGACGCCGAAGTCACGGCCGAATTCGATGCGCGCATGGACAAGCACATCCTGCGTGTCAGCCGCATGCACCACGGCAACGTGAAGAGCAGCGTAATCACCGCCGACTTCGTGCACGGGGCCGACTACGAAGCCTTGAGCCTGGCCGGCCAGACCTTCCGCGGCCTGGTGAGCGCCGACGCGCTCGTGCGCCGCGGCGAAGGCGAGCGCCAGAAAGAAGCCAGGGTCAGCGACTTCCGCGAAGCGATGAGCTGGCTGCTGCAACAGGCCGAAGGGGCGGTCGGCCGCCAGCGCTACAAAGGCCTGGGCGAGATGAACCCGGCGCAGCTCTGGGAGACCACGATGGACCCGGCCGTGCGACGCCTGCTGCGCGTGCAGATCGACGACGCTCTCGAAGCCGACCGGGTGTTCACGATGCTGATGGGCGACGAGGTCGAACCGCGCCGCAACTTCATCGAGACCAACGCGCTGCGGGCCGGGAACATCGACGTTTGAGAGGCCGGCGCGTTCGCGCGTCGCCTCACTTCTCGGCCGCGGCCTTCAGGTTCGCCAGGCCGGCCTCGAAGTCCTTGCCGATCATGCTGTCCATGCTGACGAACACACCCATCAGCTTGCTGACGTAAGGTGCCGTGCCGTACATGGCCCAGGTGACCTGGGTCAGGTCGCCCGATGGCACCAGCGTGTACTCGGCGGTGTTGTGGCCTTCGAACGGCTTGATGAAGTCGAGCTTGATCAGCAGCTTGCTCGAAGGCGACGACTCCAGGATCTCCATCCGACCCTCGCCGACCTTGCTGTTGCCTTGCCATGCATAGACCGCGCCCTTGCCGGCGGGCGGACCGCTGAAGCTCCGTTTCATTGCCGGGTCGAGCTTTTCCCACGGCGACCACACTGCCCAGCGGTTGAAGTCGTCGAAATACGGGTAGATCTTTTCCGCCGGTGCCTTGATGGTCACCGAGCGTTCGACCCGGAAGGTACCGGGCCGCGTCGCCGCGAACACCAATACGCCGGCGATCAACACGGCAACAACGATGGCGATGGTCTTGAACATGCGCGCCTCCTTGGGTCTTCGGATCGGTCGGGTTCAGTCTATCCGCCACCGGCGCGGCGGACAACTTGCCGGGTCGGCGCGCCGGCACCTAGGGATACGAGCGTCCCAAGGCTTGTGGTCAGATCACCGCGCTCCGCCCCCGCGCCGCCGAAGGAGACCCGATGCTCACCGACACTCAGCTCCAGCAGATCATGCCCCGGCTCGCCGCTGCGAAGCTGCAACTCTATTTGCCGCACCTGAACCGCGCGATGCAAGCCTACGGTGTCGACACGATGCAGCGCACGGCCGCGTTCGTCGCGCAGCTGGCGCACGAGTCGGGCGAGTTCCGTTGGATGGAAGAGATCTGGGGCCCGACCGACCCGCAGCGCCGCTACGAACCGCCCGGCACGCTGGCCGCGCGGCTCGGCAACACGCAGCCGGGTGATGGCAAACGCTTCAAGGGTCGCGGCCCGATCCAGATCACCGGGCGCTTTAACTACACGAAGTACGGCGCGCTGCTCGGGGCTGACCTGGTGACGCAACCAGACCTCGCGGCCACGCCCGAGATCGCATTCGCCACGGCGGGCTTGTACTGGAAGTCGAACGGCCTGAACGAGCTGGCCGATGCGAACGATTTCATCAAGATCACGCGCCGCATCAACGGGGGCACGAACGGCCTGGCGGATCGCCAGAAGTACCACATGCGCGCGCTCCAGGTACTGGCCACCGGTTTCGTCGCTGGTGCCGCACTGCGCGGCGCTGCGGCACGCGCGGTGAACGAGCCCACCGAGCCGCTGCTGCGTGGCCACGAGGTAATCCGCAGGATTCGTGTCGCTGCGCCCGTCGTCAAGGCCACCCGGCGCGGCGGCTGAACGGGAGAGCGCGTGCCGCCCGCCGTTCTCGGCATCGCAGCGCTGCAGCAAGGAGCTTGAATGAGCATGAGTGTCCCCGCCGATCTTTCATGCGCCGACGACGAAGGCTTCGCCCAGCCGGAGCACGGCCTCTTCGCCAAACTCGACGCCGGCCTCGGTTGCGTCAACCTGCCCGACGACTTTGCCCAGGCGCCGAGCGCCAACCAACTCAGCGTGATCGCTGACTGGCAGCGCTCGCTCGATGCGCATCGCCGCCGTGCGCTCAGGCCGCGACCAGCGACAAGCCCAGTGCTGTTTGGTGCCGCACTGGTGCGGCGGGCGCGAACAGGTCGATGTCGGGGTGCAGCGTGTCGATCATGAAACCGTACAAACCGTTTTTCGCGGCGTGCCAGGCACGCTCGGCGGTCATCGAATCGAACACCAGAACCTGGTGCGGCACACCGCCCGCATACGCCAGCGGCACGTTTCGGGCGTCTGCGTGCACGGCCGACAATCGCGTGATCTCGGCACGTGCGTGCCCGGCCATCGCTTCGGGCAAGTCAATCGACTGCTCGATCAACAAAGGCCCGCGGGTGCTGACCTGCACACGCGCCGTGCCGACGGTGTGGCCACGCGGCTTCGAGTTCGAGCGTCGAGCGTCGAGCGAGCGATGCGCAGCGTGAAACTCAAGGAGGCGCTTGCCATGGCCGGGGCCCATGCATCTTGCTCGGGGATCGGGCTGTGAGTTTCCGGGCTGGCGCTGCGTTCGCGTGCAACCAAATGTGAGCGCGCACTGAAGATGACGCGCCCATGCAGGCACGGCGCTAATCAGACGCGATCAGCGAGAAGTTTGCCCTGCTTTTGCGCGAACCGCTCTGGCGTGC
>JAYVTD010000492.1:0-11372 GCA_043774765.1 Rhizobacter sp.
GATCAGGATCAGCCGCACGTCGCGCGCCTCGGCCTTGTACAGCAGGCTCAGGATCATCGCGTTGATGCCGACCGACTTGCCCGAACCGGTGGTGCCGGCTACAAGACAGTGCGGCATCTTGCCGAGGTCGGCGACCACCGGGTTGCCGATGATGTCTTTGCCGAGGCCCATGGTCAGCTGCGAGGCCGCGTCGTTGTAGACCTGCGAGCCGAGAATCTCCGAGAGGCGGATCATCTGGCGCTTGGCGTTGGGCAGCTCCAGCGCCATCGTCGTCTTGCCGGGAATGGTCTCGACGACGCGGATGCTGATCAGGCTGAGCGAGCGCGCCAGATCCTTCGACAGGTTCAGGACCTGCGAGCCCTTCACGCCGGTGGCGGGTTCGATCTCGTAGCGTGTGATCACCGGGCCGGGCGAGGCTGCGACCACGCGCACTTCGACACCGAAGTCCTTCAGCTTCTTCTCGATCAGCCGCGAGGTCATCTCCAGCGTTTCGGGCGCGACACTTTCGGTGCGGCCGGGCGCGGCGTCGAGCAGGTCGACCTGCGGCAGCTTCGTGTCCGCCAATTCGACAAACAGCGGCTTCTGGCGTTCCTTGACCACGCGCGCGCTCGGCGGCACCACGATCACCGGTGCTTCGATCACGATTGGCAGGTGGTCTTCGTGGAGCTGGTGTTCCACGCCCGCGACCAGCTCGCGCTCGCGCAAGGCAAGCTCACCAGCACGCACGTCGTCTGCGCGTTCAATGCGCTCGACGCGGCGCTCGCGCAGCGACTCGAACCAGGCACCGATGCGTTCCGCCGCGCGCAGCCAGGAAAAACGCAGCGCCAGTGAAATGCCGGCCACCAGCGCGGCGATCCACAGCACGCCCGAACCGGCAAAACCGAGCAGGTGCTGGCTCAGCTTGCCGAGCGAATAACCGACCACGCCACCGGCATTGCCGCCGGCGACACGCGCTTCCCACTGGTACAGGCGGGTCCACTCCAGCGACGCGCTGGCGGCCAGCAACAGCGCCAAGCCGAGCCAGAACAGCCAGACTGGGCGCCGCGCTGACTCGGCATGGGCGGGCACGCTCGCATCGCTGCGCAGCACACCAGCGAGTGCGCCCAGCCAAGTGCGCAGCGCCACCAGCACCGCCCACCACGCGGAGTAACCAAAAACGAAGTAGGCCAGGTCGGAGAACCAGGCGCCGGCCATGCCGGCCTTGTTGAACAGCGCCGCGCCGGTTCCAGAGGTCGAGAACGCCGGGTCGGCCGCACTGTGGGTGGCCATGGACAACACGGCCAGCAGCCACAAGACGCCAGTGACGAGGAGCAGCAACTGCGCCCGCCAGCCGGCGGGGTGGTGAACGGCAGCGGGCTTGCCGGCCGGGTCGCGGCTGTAGGAGCCGCCTTTCGAAGGCGCTGCGGAAGGTCCGCCTTCAGAGCGGAGCGAGCCGAGTGGGAAGGTCATGGGCGGATTGTGGACGATCCTGCCGCCACCCTGAACCGGGCTCGGCACCTTCCTGACCGCATCAGCCGGTGAGCTGTTCCTTGATGATCACCGAGCCGTTTTCCTGCGTTTCGATCATGCCGCGCTCTTCGAGGTCTTTCATGACCCGGCTGACCATTTCGCGCGATGCACCCACAACCTTGGCCAGATCCTGGCGCGACACTTTGTTGCGGATGGTCTTGGTGTTGCCGTCGGCTTCGGCCATGTCGAGCAGGGTGCGGGCCACGCGGCCGTACACGTCGAGCAGGGCGAGCGACTCGATCTGGCGGTCGGCGCTGCGCAGACGCTGCACCAGACCACGCATGATCGCGTACGACAGGCTGGAGTTCTCGGGCAGGCAGCGTGCGAACTCGGCACGGCCCAAAATCAACATGTCGGTCTGGACTTCGGCGCGCACCGTGGCCGAATGCGGCTCGTTGTCGATCAGGCTCATTTCACCGACGTAGTCGCCGGGCTGCAACACGGCGAGGATCACTTCGCGGCCGCGCGAATCGGCGGTGAGCACGCGGGCCCGGCCGGTCAGCAGAATGAACAAGGCGTTCGACTTCTTGTTGTGCTCCACCACGATCTCGCCGCGCCGGAAGCGCCGTTTCACGACGCTGTCGGCAATACCCTGCGCCTGGTCGTTGGTCAGTAACGAGAACAGCGGCACGCGCCGGATCAGGTCAAGATTGGAAAGCATGGCCATACGGGAACGCCTTTCGTGTTGTTGCTGTCAATGTGCCGCATCGCCCTGTTGCGGCATTCTTCGGTAGAAGCCCACGTTTTTCACACTTTCGCTATTGTGACGATTACGGGGCTGGGCGTCAGCCGGCATCAACCCCATGTCAGACTCTGTGCCCGGCATGTGTCGCGCACATGCCGAAACCAACTTTTCATAACAAGCCCCATGAGCTCAACTCCCCGCCACGCACAAGTCCTGATCCTCGGTTCGGGCCCGGCCGGTTACTCGGCCGCGGTGTACGCCGCCCGCGCCAACCTGAAGCCGGTGCTGATCACCGGCATCGCCCAGGGCGGCCAGCTGATGACCACGACCGACGTCGACAACTGGCCCGCCGACGTTGACGGCGTGCAAGGCCCCGAGCTGATGCAGCGCTTCCAGAAACACGCCGAGCGCTTCAAGACCGAGATCGTCTTCGACCACATCAACACGGTCGATTTCAGCCACCGTCCGTTCACGCTCAAGGGCGACTCTGGCAGCTACACCTGCGACGCCTTGATCATCGCGACCGGCGCTTCGGCCAAGTACATCGGCCTGCCCTCTGAAGAGGCCTTTATGGGGCGCGGCGTGAGCGGCTGCGCCACCTGCGACGGGTTCTTCTACCGCGGCCAGGAAGTCTGCGTGGTCGGCGGCGGCAACACCGCGGTCGAAGAAGCGCTGTACCTGTCGAACATCGCCAGCAAGGTGCACGTGGTCCACCGCCGCGACAAGTTTCGCGCCGAGCCGATCCTGGTCGACAAACTGCGCGAGAAGGTCGCCGCTGGCAAGATGGAACTGCACCTGTGGAACACGCTCGACGAAGTGCTGGGCGATGCGTCGGGCGTGACCGGCGTCCGATTGATGAGCACCGAAGGAAAGGGCACGTCCGAGATCAAACTGACCGGTTGTTTCATCGCGATCGGGCACCAGCCCAACACCGACATCTTCAAGGGTCAGCTGGAGATGAAAGACGGCTACATCATCACCAAGAGCGGCCTGGCGGGCATGGCCACGATGACCAGCGTGCCGGGCGTGTTCGCCGCCGGCGACGTGCAGGACCACGTCTACCGCCAGGCCATCACCAGCGCCGGCACCGGCTGCATGGCAGCACTCGATGCGCAGCGGTTTCTGGAGCAGTAGGCAGCGGCGCAAATCGGGCTATAATCGTCCTCTTTGCCAAAATCCTACGGCATCATTTATTGGAGTGCGTTATGGCACGCGTCTGTCAAGTCACGGGTAAGCGCCCGATGGTGGGAAACAATGTTTCCCATGCCAACAACAAAACGAAGCGCCGCTTCCTGCCGAACCTGCAGTACCGCCGCTTCTGGATCGAGGCCGAGAACCGCTGGGTGCGTTTGCGCATCACCAACGCCGCTCTGCGCCTGATCGACAAGGTGGGCATCGAGAAGATCGTCGCCGATCTCCGCGCCCGCGGTGAAATCTGAACACTAGGAGCTGATCATGGCAAAAGGTGGACGCGAAAAAATCAAGCTGGAATCCAGCGCCGGCACCGGTCACTTCTACACGACCGACAAGAACAAGAAGACGACGCCGGAGAAGCTCGAAATGATGAAGTTCGACCCGAAGGCACGCAAGCACGTGACCTACAAGGAAACGAAGCTGAAGTAAGCGCCCGGTGCTTCACCGAAGAACCCGCCCGAGAGGCGGGTTTTTTGTTGCCCAAAAAAGAAAAGGGGTCGCAAAGCGACCCCGCTATCGTCTTCCGCCCAAGGCGTCAGGCGTGGGCGGCGCGCAGCTTGAGCGAGAACTCCTGCAGCGTCGCAATGCCGCTCTCTTCCGCCTTCTTGCACCAGACCTGAAGATCGGCCACGAGTTGCTCGGCCGACACGTTGGTGCGGGTCCAGAGCTGGCGAAGCTCTTCGCGCATCGCCACCAGCTTGGCCAGACCCGGGCTGTGCTGGACCGCCATCGCCACCTGCGCCTTCACGGCGTGCGGGATCTTGTCTTCATCACGGTGCAGCCAGCGTTTGGCCAGCAGCATGTTCTCGAGCTTGGACGCGCTCTTTGCCCCTTCGGCCTTCAGGCGCAGCGCTTCGATGTGGCTGGCGTGGCGCAGGTTGCGCGCGTACTTGGCCATCACCTCGTAGCGGTTGGCGATCACGGCTTCGAGCGTCTTGTCGTCGGCCACCGGGCGAATGCTGCCGAGCCTGAGCATCGGCGGCGTCTTGCGCACCTTGGCCAGGCCCATCAGTTCGAGGGCGCGGATGTAACCCCAGCCGATGTCGAACTCATACGGCTTGACCGAGAACTTGGCCGAGGTCGGGTAAGTGTGGTGGTTGTTGTGCAGCTCTTCGCCGCCGATGACGATGCCCCAAGGCGAGACGTTGGTCGACGCGTCGGGCGCCTCGAAGTTGCGGTAACCCCACCAGTGGCCCAGGCCATTGATGATGCCGGTGGCCATGATCGGGATCCACAACATCTGGATCGCCCAGACCATGAGGCCGATTGCGCCGAACAGCCCCAGGTTGATCAGCAGCATCACGCCCACGCCCTGCCAGCTGAAGCGGGTGTAGAGGTTGCGTTCGATCCAGTCGTTCGGCGTGCCCAGCCCGTACTTGACCATCGTTTCCTTGACTTTCGACTCGGCGCGGTACAACTCGACGCCGGTCAGCAGCACGGTCTTGATGCCACGCGTTTGCGGGCTGTGCGGGTCTTCTTCGGTCTCGCACTTGGCGTGGTGCTTGCGGTGAATGGCGACAAACTCCTTCGTCACCATGCCGGTGGTCAGCCACAGCCAGAAGCGGAAGAAGTGCGAGGGGATGGCGTGCAGATCGAGCGCGCGGTGCGACTGCGCGCGGTGCAGAAAGATCGTGACCGAGGTGATGGTGATGTGCGTCATCACCAGGGTGACCAGCACCACTTGCCACCAGGCCGTTTCGATCAAACCATGGGCCAGCAAAGCGACGGTGGCGTCCCAGATCGACATCAACGAGTTCATGAGTACCTTATGTCCGCAACGAATGGCGGATACGAGATTGTAAGCGAGCTCCCTGCGCCGAACCCGCGAAATGCCGGGCTGGAACAGGGCTACTTGAGGTATCGCAATGCGGTGCCGAAATCAGCCCGAACCGGTACTTCTGCGTTCAGCGCCGCTCCCAGACCGCCGCAAAAAAACCGTCGGTGCCGTGGCGGTGCGGCCACAGGCGCAAGAAGTCGCCGCGAACCAGCGATTCGGCTTCGTTCACATGGGCGCGCGCCAGCGCTTCCTGCGCCGGCAACACCTGAAAGTCGCGCTCATGCTCAGCCGTGAAGTTGCGGGCGATGTCCTCGTTTTCAACGTCGAGCAGGCTGCAGGTGGCATAGACGAGGCGGCCACCCGGCTTGAGCAGCCGCGCCGCGCTTGCCAGGATCGCAGCCTGCTTGACGCGCAACTCCTCGACCGCCTGCGGCGTCTGGCGCCATTTCAGGTCGGGGTTGCGGCGCAGCGTGCCCAGGCCTGAACACGGTGCATCGACCAACACCCGGTCGAGCTTGCCGGCCAGGCGCTTGATGCGTTCGTCGCGCTCGTGCGCGATCTGCGCCGGGAACACGTTCGACAAACCGCTGCGCGCCAGCCGCGGCTTGAGCGACGCGAGCCGGTGGCCCGAGGTGTCGAATGCATACAAACGCCCGGTGTTGCGCATCTCGGCGCCGAGCGCGAGTGTCTTGCCACCGGCACCGGCACAGAAGTCCATCACCATTTCGCCGCGTTTGGCGCCGAGCATCAGCGCGAGCAGCTGGCTGCCTTCGTCCTGCACTTCGACGTCGCCGCGCATGAACACGTCGAGCTTGTGCAGCGCCGGCTTGCCCTGAATGCGCAGGCCGAGCGGCGAGTACGGCGTCGGCAGCGCCTCGATGCCTTCGGCCTTGAACGCTTCCTGAACCGCCTCGCGTTTGGCCTTGAAGGTGTTGACACGCAGGTCGAGCGGCGCGGCTGCGCTCATGCTCTCGACCAGCGGCCAGAACTCGTCGCCGAGCGCGGGTTTGAGGATCTCGGCCAGCCACTCGGGCAGGTTGTGGCGCAGCTTTTCGGGCAGGGCACTGCGGTCGACGGCGCTCACCTGCTGCAGCCACTGCTGTTCGGTGTCGTTCAGCGCCGCACGCAGGAAACCGTCATTGCCCTGCCAGGCGAGCACGACAAGCCGGCGCTCCATCTCGCCTTTGCCCGACTGCGCCAGATGCTGGAACAGCAGACGCTGGCGCAGCACCGTGTAGGTGGTCTCGGCGAGCGTGTGGCGCTCGCGGATGCCCAGCGCGCGGTGCTGGCGAAAGAAGTCGGAAACCACGCCGTCGGCGGGGTGCTGCAGCTGCAACACGCGGTGCAGCAGTTCGGTGGCGAGTTCGAGCAAGGCGTTCGGGTGCATCGGCGGATTATCCTTGGCTGATGAACGAAGACGACTTGCCCGCCCTGCCCGCCACGCCGCTCGGGCGCTACCGCCACTACAAGGGTGGCGAGTACGAAGTGATCGGTGTGGCCCGCCACAGCGAAACGAACGAACCGATGGTGGTCTACCGGCCGCTGTACAACACGAGCGGCTGGTGGGTGCGGCCGCACACGATGTTCTTCGAGAGCGTGATCATCGAGGGCGCGCTGCGCTTGCGTTTCGAACCCGTGGCCGGCACGTGAAAGTGATCATCAGCCACCTGCGTGCGCACCCGCGGCTGATGCTCACCGGCGCGGTGGGCACGCTGGCCGCACTCGCCGCACCGGGCATCTCGAATCCCGTGACCCGCGCGCTGCTGGGCTGGAACGTGAGCGTCTGGCTGTACCTGATGTCGGCGGCGTGGATGATGTCGCACGCTGGCACGGAGCGCGTCAAGCAGGTCGCGATGGCACAGGCCGAAGGAGCACTCGCGGTGCTCGTCATCGTGACGGTGGCGGCCACCGTGAGCCTGGGTGCCGTGGTCTACGAACTCTCGATCGCCAAGGCGCCGGGCTCCTTGCAGGCCTGGCCGCGACTCTTGTACGTGGTGGCCACCGTGGCCGGCTCGTGGTTGCTGGTGCCGACGCTGTTCGCGCTGAACTACGCGAGTCTGTTCTACCGCCAGCGCGAAGGTGTGGGCCTGCAGTTCCCCGACACCGAAGAAAACTTCAAGCCCGACTATGGCGACTTTCTCTACTTCTCGTTCACGATTGCCGTGGCCTCGCAGACCTCCGACGTGATCGTCTCGACACGCGCGATGCGCCGGCTCGTGCTGCTGCAGGCGCTGCTGTCGTTCGCTTTCAACACGAGCATCCTCGCGTTCACGATCAACATCGCGGCGAGCCTGTTCTAGAGCAGTTGCAACTCACCCCGCGTGTGCGTGACCACGCCCTCGGCGACACGCAATTCGCCGCGCACAAGCCAGCCCACCGCACGCGGATACATCACGTGTTCACGTTCGAGCACACGCGCTTCCAGCGCCTCGGGCGTGTCGCCCGCCAGCACCGGCACCACCGCTTGCGCGATGATCGGACCAAAGTCCAGCGTGGGCGTGACGAAGTGAACCGTCGCGCCGGCCAGCTTGCACCCAGCCTCGATGGCACGGCGGTGCGTGTTCAGGCCGGTGAAGGCCGGCAGCAGTGACGGGTGCACGTTGACCATGCGCCCCTCGTAGCGCGCGACAAAACGGTCGGTCAGGATGCGCATGAAGCCGGCCAGCACGACCACGTCGGCCTCGAAGGCGTCGATCGTGCGCGCCAGTTCGGCGTCGAAAGCCTCGCGCGAAACAAACGCCTTGTGATCGACCACCGCGGTGGCGATGCCGTGTTCGCGCGCGAAGTCCAGCCCCTGCGCGTCGGCCCGGTTGCTGAGCACGGCCAAGACCTGCGCCGGCCAGGCCTCATCGACACAAGCACGCACGATGGCTTCCATGTTCGAGCCGCGGCCCGAGATGAGAATGACGATTCTTTTCATGGGGCGCGCAGTGTAGCTGCCTACAATTTGCATTAATGAAACCACGCGTGCTCTCCGGCATGCGCCCGACCGGCGCATTGCACCTCGGCCACTACCACGGCGCGCTCAAGAACTGGGTGCGGCTGCAAGACGAGCACGAATGTTTTTACTTCGTCGCCGACTGGCACGCGCTGACCACGCACTACGCTGACCACGCCGACCTGGAGCGCAACGTCTACGACATGGTGGTCGACTGGCTTGCGGCCGGCATCGACCCCGACCGCGCCACGCTTTTCATCCAGAGCCGCCTGCCCGAACACGCCGAGCTGTTCACGCTGCTCGCAATGGGCACGCCGCTGTCGTGGTTGGAACGTGTGCCGACCTACAAGGACCAGATGAAAGCGCTGACGGGCCGCGACCTCGCGACCTACGGCTTTCTCGGTTACCCGCTGCTGCAGGCGGCCGACATCCTGATCTACCAGGCCGCGTTCGTTCCGGTCGGCGAAGACCAGGCGCCGCACGTCGAGATCACGCGCGAAGTGGCGCGCCGTTTCAACCACCTCTACGGGAAAGGGCAGACCGTGTTGCCCGAACCCGCGACGCTGCTGACCGAGACCAGCAAACTGCCCGGCCTGGACGGCGCGAAGATGAGCAAGAGCCTCGGCAACGACATCGCGATGCGCGAAGAACCGGCCGAGGTCGAACGCAAGATCAAGCGCATGCCAACCGACCCCGACCGGGTGCGCCGCACCGACACCGGCAACCCCGAGCGCTGCCCGGTCTGGCAGTTCCACAAGCTGTATTCCGACGCCGACACGCGAGCGTGGGTCGTGAAGGGCTGCACCACGGCCGGCATCGGTTGCTTGGAATGCAAACAGCCGGTGATCGATGCGATCAGACTAGAACAGGAACCGTGGCGCGAGCGGGCCGAGACTTACCTCAGCAACCCGAAACACGTGCACTGGATCGTCGAGGTCGGCACCGAGCGCGCACGCACCGTCGCGCGAAAGACGATGCGCGAAGTGCGCGGCGCGATGGGCCTGAACTACTGAGCAGCGAGCGCGGCGAGTGCATCGCTCACGTCCTGCGTGCTCACGCCTTCGCTGCGTGACACCGGCGCTTCGCCGAGCGCCGATGCCCCGTCGGTTTTGAGCCGGCTCACCCACTGGCCGGCATCGCGGCCGGAGTCGAAGGCCGCGCTCTGCAACAACAAACGACCATCGGCAGCAGCAAGCTTGAAATAATACTTGCCGTCGGCCTCGCGGTACTGCTTGAACGTCGGCGACCCGGCTTTCGCCTTGACCGCGATGGAAGTCGCAGCGGTCGTCACCGCAACCATGCGCCGCAAGCCCACCGCTTCGCGCAGCGTCGCGAGAAACGGCGCGGCGACGGCCCGTGCCTTCCTGGCACCTTCGAGCAGGGTTTCTTCGATGCGCTCGGGGTGCGCAATCAGGTCGGCATAACGCTCACGCATCGGGCCGATGTCGCGCTCGATGCGCTCGAGCACCACCGCCTTCGCGTCGCCCCAGGCCATCCCTGCGCGCAGGTCGGCACGCAGCTTCGCGCGCTCGGCGTCAATCGCAAACGCCTCGTAGATCGCAACCAGGTGCGAGCCTTCCGGCTCCTTCGCTTCGCCCGGCGCGCGCGAGTCGGTCACCACGCGGGCCAGTGCCTCGCGCAAACCTTTTGCGCCACCTTCGAACAGCGGCACGGTGTTGTCGTAGCTCTTGCTCATCTTGCGGCCATCGAGCCCCGGCAGCATCGCCACCCGTTCGTCGATGTTCGCTTCGGGCAGCACGAACAGCTCGCGCCCGGCCCCGAACAAATGGTTGAAACGCTGCGCCAGATCACGCGCCATCTCGATGTGCTGCACCTGGTCACGTCCCACCGGCACGCGGTGCGCGTTGAACATCAGGATGTCGGCCGCCATCAGGATCGGGTAGCTGAACAGGCCCATCGTGATGCCGGCGTCCGGCTCTTCGCCGGCCGCCGCATTCACATCGGTCGCGGCCTTGTAAGCGTGCGAACGGTTCATCAAGCCCTTCGACGCAACGCAGGTCAGCAGCCACGTGAGCTCGGGGATCTCGACGATGTCGCTCTGCCGATAGAAGGTGGCGCGCTCGGTGTCGAGGCCCGCGGCGATCCAGGTCGCGGCGATCTCGAGCCGGGAGCGCTCGATGCGCGCCGGCTCGTCGCACTTGATCAGCGCGTGGTAGTCGGCGAGGAAGAAAAAGCTCTCGACCCCGGGCTCGCGGCTCGCGGCGATCGCCGGCCGAATGGCGCCGACGTAATTGCCGAGGTGCGGCGTGCCGGTGGTCGTGATGCCGGTGAGAACGCGTTGGGTCATGGGCTTGGGTTCGGGTTCGGGTTCGGGTTCGGGTTCGGGTTCGGGTTCGGGTTCGAATTTTTCATGAAGACTTCAAAGCGGCCGCGTCGCGAGCGCATCGGCCACCGCCTGCGGGCTGAAGCCGACCAGGCGTTGGCCGCGCACCAGCATCACCGGCGTCCCGGGCGCCATCAGCGCCTGGTACGTCTCGGCGCAGACGACATCGCGCTCGATCTCGCATTCGGTGAACGGCACGCGGTGTTCGGTGAACCAGGCGCGCGCCGCGGCGCAGTACACGCAGGTCACCGAGGCGATCATTTGGATGTCGCCCGGCCGCGCCTGCGCCGCCACTTGCGCACCCAGCCGCTGGCGCGACCACCCGCCGAACCCCTGCATCGCCGCTGCCCCCACAACCACAACAGTCACCAGCCCGAGCAGCGAAAGCCGATCGGCGCTCAATGGCGCCCCCCTCGCGCTGCGTGCGGCCGCGCCGAGCGGGGACGTTCGCACTCGCGGCGGCCCGACATGCTCACACCGCCGCCGTCACCACCATCTCGACGCGCCAGTCGGGCTTCGCCAAGTTCGCCTGCACGGTCGCGCGCGGGGGTGCATCACCGGGCGCGAGCCAGTCTTCCCAGACCTCGTTCATCGCCGTGAAGTCGTCGAGATCGCGGATGAAGATCTGGCACATCAGGATGTGCGCGCGGTCGGTGCCGGCTTCGGTGAGCAGCTTGTCGATGGCCGCGAGCACCTGCCCGGTCTGGCCGCGGATGTCCTGCGACGCGTCGTTCGCCACTTGGCCGGCAAGGTAGACCGTGCCGTTGTGGATGGTCATCTCCGACAGTCGATCGCCGACATGGAATCGGCGCAGCCCCTGGGTCATGATTTCGCTCCATGCTTGGGTGAATGTTTGGTTGAATGTTTGCGTGTTGCGACATGCGCCGCGACCGGCGCTGCGCCCGCCGACTTCTGGCCGAGCTTG
>JAYVTD010000493.1:0-3596 GCA_043774765.1 Rhizobacter sp.
GAAGCGGCGGTTCTTGCGCACCTTCTTGTCTTCGATGTCCTGCAGCACGCGCTCGATGATGTCGCCGATCTGCTCCATGTTGATGGTGAACGAGACCACGTCGGTCCAGCGCTTGCCTTCGCGCTCGGTCAGCGCTTCGCGCGAGATCTGGGTCAGGTAGAACTTGATGGCCGAGTACAGGTCGTCGACCGTGTCGTCCATCTTGCGCAAGCGTTCGGCCAGCGCCAGGTCGTTGTGGCGCAGCACCGGCAGGATGCCGCGCAGCATCGTCTCGACCACGTCGGCCTGGTGCAGCGCTTCGCGCGCGGCGCAACTGATGGCGAGCGACGGGGTGGCCAGCGCCAGCGGGTCGAGGTGGCGCGGCCGGGCCATGTTGGCGGCGAGTGTCGGCTCTTTCAGGAAACGCTCGACCGTGCGCCCGACGAGGCCCGTGAAGCTGATGAACAGACCGGCCAACACGAGGTTGAAGAAGAGGTGAAACAGCACGATCTGCTGGTGGATGTCGGGCACGAGCTGCTGCAGCATCACATGGGCCTGCGGCAGCAGCGCGATGGCGCCTAGCGCGCCGAGCGACTTGAAGATCAGGTTGCCCAGCGGCAGCCGCCGCACCTGCGGCGACGAGCCGCTGGTGGCCAGCATCGCGAGAATGCCGCTGCCCAGGTTCGCGCCGAGCACCAGGCCGAGCGCCACCGGCACCGGCAGCAGGCTTGAGGCCGCGAGCGTGGCGGTGAGCAGCACGATCGCGAGGCTCGAGTAAGACAGCACGGTCAGGACGGCGCCGACGATGATGTCGAGCAGCACGTCGTTCGGCAGCGCGACCAGCAGCGCACGCACCGCCGGCGATTCGGTCAGCGGCTTGGTGGCGCCCACGATCAGCTGCAGCGCCAGCGTGATCAGACCCAGGCCGATCAACACCCGGCCGATGCGCCCGGCCAGCGTGTCCTGGCGCGAGATGAAGAGCAACACGCCGACGAAGATCAGCAGCGGCGACAGCCACGACAGGTCGAACGAGAACACGACCGCCATCAACGCGGTGCCGACATCGGCGCCGAGAATCACCGCGAGCGCGGCGCCGGTCGTGACCAGCCCCTTGCCGACGAACGAGGCCACGATCAGGCAGGTGGCGGTGCTCGACTGCACGATGGTCGTGACGCCCATTCCGGCGAGCATGGCGGTGGCGCGGTTCGAGAAGCTCTTGGCGAGCACGCCGCGCAGGCTTTCGCCGAAGACCCGCAACACGCCGGTGCGCACGATGTGCGTGCCCCAGACCAGCAGGGCGATGGCGGCGAGCAGATTGAGAAGATGAAGCATCTGTGAGGATCAGGCCCAGGGCAGAGAGTAGGTCTTGATGTTGGTGAAACTTTTCATCGCCTCTTGTACACCTTCCTTGTAACCCAGGCCCGAGTCCTTGATACCCCCGAAAGGTGTGAGTTCGAGCCGGTAACCCGGCACCTCGCGCACGTTGACCGTGCCGACCTGAAGCTCGGCAACGAAGCGGCTGATGTAGTCGAGCCGGTTGGTGCACACGGCCGACGACAGGCCGTAGGCCGTGCCGTTCGCGATGTGAACGGCTTCTTCGATGTTGGCGAAGCGGATGATCGGCGAGACCGGGCCGAAGGTTTCTTCGCGCGCCACGGTCATCCCTGGGGTGACGCGGTCGATCACGGTCGGTGAATACAGCGCGCCATCGCGCTGGTTGCCGACCAGCAGCCGCGCGCCTTGCGCCACCGCTTCGTTGACCCGCGCTTCGAAAGAACGCGCGGCCGCTTCGTCGATCACGGTGCCCATTTCCAGCTTCGCGTCGCTCGGATCGCCGAAGCTCCAGGCGCGGGTTTTTTCGACCACCATTTCGGTGAAGCGTGTGGCCACCGCCTCGTGCACCAGCAAGCGCTTGACGGCGGTGCAGCGTTGCCCCGAATTCTTGTACGAACCCTGCACCGCGAGCGTGGAGGCCTCGTCGAGGTCGGCATCGTCCATCACGATGATCGGGTCGTTGCCACCGAGTTCGAGCACCATGCGGCGATAACCGGCTTTGGACGCGATGGTTTTGCCGATCGCCACCCCGCCGGTGAAGGTGACCAGGCCGACATGTTCGTTGGTGATGAGTTCGTCGGCGATCTCGCGCGGATCGCCGGTCACGACCGACAGCATCTCGGGCGGCAGGCCGGCCTCGTACAACAGGTCGGCGAAGAGCAGAGCTGAGAGCGGCACCTTTTCCGACGGCTTGAGCACCATGCGGTTGTTGGTGGCGATGCTCGGCACCACCTTGTGCGCCACCTGGTTCATCGGGTGGTTGAAGGGCGTGATCGCGGTGATCACCCCGAGCAAGGGGTCGCGCTGCGTGTAGACACGGCGCTTCTTGCCGTGTGGCGTGAGATCGCAGGAAAAGATCTGGCCGTCGTCGCGCAAAGCCTCATTCGCGCCGAAGACCAGCACGTCGGCGACACGGCCGACTTCGTAGGTCGCGTCTTTCATCCCCAGGCCGGCTTCGGCGCTGATCAGCTTCGCGATCTGGCGCGTGCGCTCGCGCACCAGCGCAGCGGTCTTGTTGAGGATGTTGGAGCGCTCGAAGCGCGTGAGGCGCGGTTTGTAGGCGTGGGCGATCGCGAAGGCCTCGCGCACTTCGGCCAGCGTGGCTTTAGGCACGCTGCCGATGCACTGCGCGGTGAAGGGGTTGAAGACCTGGATGCAGCGTTCGCCACCGCGCTCAATGCCTACCTTCTCGCCGGCGATCCGCATGCCGTGGTTCGGGGCGTGCTCGCTCATTGCGCGTGGTTCAGCGCCAGATCGAACGCGTCGAAGTTGCGCCAGCGGCGCTGCGGATCGAGGCCGTTGATCCGGCGGTTGAGGATCAGTGGCACCCGCTGTTCCGAGACGCCGCCGTGCGAGCGCAACGGTGCGTCGAGCGCGCTCAGGTCGTGCCTCGAAGCAGCGCTGCCGATCACGGTCGAACGCTCGGACACCACGACCACGTCGCCGATGCGATCGGCCGGCAGCTCGAAGCGCGCTGCGGCACCGGCACGGTCGTGCACCGACTCGATGCCACGCAGCGCGCCGATGCGCTGCACGAGCTCGGCCACGTTCACATCGGCCGGCAGGTAGACTGTGGCGAAGGAACCGAGCGCACCGTGGTGCACCACGTACGGGTCGGTGATGGGCAGGATCACGCGCGCGCGGCCGGGCCCCAGCCAGCCGTCGAGCACGTCTTGCAGGTAGATCACGTCGGGCTGCGCGTCCATGCGCGTCTTCGCGTTCATGCCGTGGTCGGCGGTGAGGGCGATCACGCAACCCATCGCGTCGAGCTGGCCGAGGTACTTGTCCATCATGTTGTAGAACGCGTCGGCAGCTTCCGTGCCGGGCGCGTGTTTGTGCTGCACGTAGTCGGTGGTCGAGAGGTACATCACGTCGGGCCGGCGCGCGTTGGCCATCAGTTTCACGCCGGCGGCGAAGACGAACTCGGAGAGTTCGGCGCTGTAGACCGAAGGCACGCCCATGCCCACCAGATCGGGAACGCCGGAGATTCCGTTCTCGGTCTGCGTGGTCTCGTCGGCCTTCTCGGCCGAGAAGCAGATGCCGCGCATCCGATGGCCGAGCAG
>JAYVTD010000494.1:0-10882 GCA_043774765.1 Rhizobacter sp.
AGCTTGCGCGTGCCCGGGTGCTGGGCGATCTTCTTGTACATCAGCGGCTGCGTCAGCGCCGGTGTGTCCTGCTCGTTGTGGCCGAGCTTGCGGAAGCAGACGATGTCGACGACCACATCCTTCTTGAACTGCTGGCGATAGTCGAGCGCCATCTGCGTGCACAGCACCACCGCTTCGGGGTCGTCGCCGTTCACGTGCAGCACAGGCGCTTCGATCATCTTGACCACGTCGGTGCAGTACAGCGTGGAGCGCGAATCGCGCGGGTCGCTGGTGGTGAAGCCGATCTGGTTGTTGATGACCACGTGCACCGTGCCACCGGTGTAATAACCACGCGTCTGGGCCAGCGCCAGCGTTTCCATCACGACACCCTGGCCGGCGAAGGCCGCATCGCCGTGCACGATGATCGGCAGAACCGAATCACCTTTTTGGTCGCCACGGCGGTCGAGACGGGCCTTACACGAGCCTTCGACGACCGGGTTGACGATCTCCAGGTGCGAGGGGTTGAACGCGAGGCTCAGGTGCACCGGGCCGCCGCTGGTGGTGATGTCGCTCGAAAAGCCCTGGTGGTACTTCACGTCACCGGAAGGCAGGGCTTCGGGCGCGGTGTGGTCGAACTCTGCAAAGAGATCCTTGGGCATCTTGCCCAGCGTGTTCACGAGCACGTTCAGGCGGCCGCGGTGGGCCATGCCGATCACGATCTCCTGCACGCCTTTGGCGCCGGCACGCTGCACCAGTTCGTCCATCGAGGCGATGAAACTCTCGCCGCCTTCGAGCGAGAAGCGCTTCTGGCCAACGTATTTGGTGTGCAGGTAACGCTCCAGGCCTTCGGCGGCGGTGAGGCGGTCGAGGATGTGCTTCTTGGCGTCGACCGTGAAGTTCGGCTTGGAGCGGATCGACTCCAGCCGCTCCTGCCACCAGCGCTTCTCGATCGGCTCGGTGATGTGCATGTACTCGGTGCCGATCGAGCCGCAGTAGGTCTCGCGCAAGGCCTGCACGATCTCGCGCAGCGTCATGCTCTCGGCGGTCGAGAAGTAGGTGTTGGTCGCGCTGAAGGCGATGTCCATGTCGGACTCGCTGAGGTCGTAGAACGCCGGCTCGAGCTCGGGAATCTTCGGGCGCTCCTGGCGCTTGAGTGGGTCGAGATCGGCCCAGCGTGAACCGAGGAAGCGGTAGGCGGCGATTAGCGACTGAACGTGAACCTGCTTGCGCGCGATCGCCAGGTCGGTGGTCGACGCCTTGCTGCCGAAGGTTCCGGCCTTGGCCCGCTGAGCGAAGGATTCGACGACGGGCGCGTGGGCCACGTCTTTGGCGTTCGAGCCATCGGCCGCGGGCACGTTCTGCAGTGCGTCGAAGTACTTGCGCCAGTTGTCTGCCACCGACCCGGGGTTGTCGAGGTAGGCCTCGTACATCTCTTCGACGTAGGGCGCATTGCCCCCGAACAGGTACGAATTCGCCCTGGATTCCTGCATCATCTCGCTCACCTTTCACACCGGTTTGCGGTGCTGTAGTGGGTTGAAAAACCTTCCGCGACGCGGCTACGCCACTGGCGGACAAGCGACCCGCCTCGCGGTTGCCGGCGAGGGGACGGGAAGGACCTAGCTAGTCAAGTCAAGAGCGCGACTTTACCACCGCGACCCTCAGCGCAGATCGCCAAAGAAGCCGCGTGAACACTGCGCAAGCGTGCTGTCAGCTGGCGCAGACACGCTTCTTCGCAAGCTCGTATTCGTGCACCAGGCGCGCGATCATCTCGCCGGCCGGCTGCACGCTCTGAATCGCGCCGATGCCCTGGCCACAGCCCCAGATGTCTTTCCAGGCCTTCTTCGCATCGCCGCCGAAGTTCATCTTGCTGGGGTCGCTTTCGGGGAGCTTGTCGGGGTCGAGGCCGGCGGCCGTGATCGAGGCCTTCAGGTAGTTGCCGTGCACGCCGGTAAAGAGGTTGCTGTAGACGATGTCGTCGGAGCTGCCGGCAATGATGGCCTCCTTGTAACCATCGACCGCACGTGCCTCCAGCGTCGCGATGAAGGCCGAGCCGATGTAGGCGAAGTCGGCGCCCATGGCCCGCGCGGCCAGCACCGCGCCGCCGCTGGCGATCGAGCCGCTCAGCGCGACCGGGCCGTCGAACCACTGGCGAATCTCCTGGATCAGCGCGAACGGGCTCTTCACACCGGCGTGGCCGCCGGCGCCTGCAGCGACGGCGATCAGGCCATCGGCGCCCTTTTCGATCGCCTTCTTCGCGAAGAAGTTGTTGATGATGTCGTGCATCACCACGCCGCCCCAGGCGTGCACTGCGTCGTTCAAATCGGTGCGCGCACCGAGCGAGGTGATGATGATCGGCACCTTGTACTTGGCGCACATCTGCAGGTCGTGGTCGAGCCGGTCGTTGCTCTTGTGCACGATCTGGTTGATGGCGAAGGGCGCGGCCGGCCTGTCTGGGTTTGCCTTGTCGTAGGCCGCGAGCGTTTCGGTGATCTCGGCAAGCCATTCGTCGAGCTGCGCAGCCGGGCGGGCATTGAGCGAAGGCATGGAGCCCACCACGCCGGCCTTGCACTGCTCGATCACGAGCTTGGGGTTGCTGATGATGAACAGCGGCGCGCCGATGATGGGCAGCGGCAGGTTCGCGAGAACTCCGGGCAAGGGCATGGTTCTGTCTTTCACCCGCAGCGCGGGTTGGTGGTTTGAGGAGTGAGTGGGTGGATCAGAACGAATCGAGTGCCAGCGCATTCACGCTGTCGGCGCCGTCGACGATCGAGTCGCGCAGCCCCGGCACCTTGGTCAGCAGGTGCTCGGCGTAGAAATGCGCGGTGGCGACCTTGGCCTTCAGGAAAGCAGCATCGCCCTCGCCCTGGGCAAGCTGGTCTTCGGCGATGACGAGTGCACGCGCCATCTGCCAGCCGGCTACCACATTGCCTGCGAGCATCAGGTAGGGCACCGAGCCGGCAAAGACCGCGTTCGGGCTGGCCTTGGTGTTGCCGGCAACGAAGTCGACCACCTGCTCGAAAGCTTCACGCGCAGCGCGCAGGCGCTTGCGCATGGAGCGCGCAGCGGCGCTGTCATGCTTCGCCAGTTCCGCTTCGGTGACAGCGATCTGCGTTGTGATCGCCTTCGGCGTGCGCCCGCCATCACGTGCGGTCTTGCGCCCGACCAGGTCGTTGGCCTGGATCGCGGTCGTGCCTTCGTAGATCGGCAGGATGCGCGAATCGCGCAGGTACTGCGCCGCACCGGTCTCTTCGATGAAGCCCATGCCGCCGTGGACTTGAATGCCCAGGCTCGCCACTTCCACGCTCATCTCGGTGCTGTAGCCCTTCACGAGCGGCACCATGTATTCGTAGAAGGCCTGGTTCTGCTTGCGCACCTCGGCATCGGGGTGGTGGTGCGACGCGTCGAAGGCCGCGGCCGCCGTGATCGCCATGGCGCGGCAGCCTTCGGTGTAGGCGCGCATCGTCATCAGCATGCGCTTCACGTCAGGGTGGTGAATGATCGGGCCGCTGCCCGGCAGCGAGCCGTCGACAGGGCGCGACTGCACGCGCTCTTTCGCGAACGCCGCCGCTTTCTGGTAAGCCCGCTCAGCCACCGCGATGCCCTGCATGCCGACCGCATAACGGGCCGCGTTCATCATGATGAACATGTACTCGAGGCCGCGGTTCTCGTCGCCGATCAACTGGCCCACCGCCCCACCGTGGTCACCGAACTGCAACACGGCGGTGGGGCTGGCCTTGATGCCGAGCTTGTGCTCGATGCTGACGCAGTGCGCGTCGTTGCGGGCGCCGAGCGAGCCGTCGGCCTTGACCATGAACTTGGGCACGATGAACAGGCTGATGCCCTTCACGCCTTCAGGCGCACCGACCACACGCGCCAGCACGAGGTGCACGATGTTCGGCGCCATGTCGTGCTCGCCGTAGGTGATGAAGATCTTCGTGCCGAAGATCTTGAAGCTGCCATCGGGCTGCGGCTCGGCGCGTGTGCGCACCTGCGCCAGGTCGGAGCCGGCCTGCGGCTCGGTGAGATTCATTGTGCCGGTCCATTCGCCGGAGATCATTTTGGGCAGGTAGAGCGCCTGCTGCTCGGGCGAGCCGGCAGTGAGCAACGCTTCGATCGCGCCGTCGGTCAGTAGCGGGCACAACGCGAAGCTCAGGTTCGCGCTGTTGAGCATCTCGATGCAGGCCGCGCCGATGGTCTTAGGCAAACCCTGCCCGCCGAAGTCGGCCGGGTGCTGCAAGCCTTGCCAGCCGCCTTCGCCGAACTGGCGGAAAGCCTGCTTGAAGCCGGGCGTGGTGGTGACCACGCCGTCTTTCCACGACGAGGGGTTGCGGTCGCCTTCCCAGTTCAGCGGCGCCACCACGCCTTCGTTGAACTTGGCGCACTCTTCGAGCACTGCCTGGGCGGTCTCAACGCCGGCATCTTCGAAGCCCGGCAGCTTGGCCACGTCTTCCAGACCGGCGAGTTCCTTCATGCAGAACAGCATCTCGTTGATGGGGGCGCGGTAGCTCATGTTTGTCTCCAGATACGATGAGGGCGCGACAACTTGCGTTGCGCGCCCCGAGTGTCAAAACCGCGTCTAGGTGCGGTGTGTCAGCCGAGAGCAGCCACCAGTTCGGGCACGGCGACGAACAGGTCGGCCTCCAGCCCGTAGTCGGCCACGCTGAAGATCGGCGCTTCCGGGTCCTTGTTGATCGCGACGATGACCTTGCTGTCCTTCATGCCGGCCAAGTGCTGGATCGCGCCACTGATGCCGGCCGCGATGTAGAGTTGCGGCGCGACGATCTTGCCGGTCTGGCCCACTTGCCAGTCGTTGGGCGCGTAGCCCGCGTCGACCGCCGCGCGGCTCGCGCCGAGCGCGGCACCGAGCCTGTCGGCCAGCGGCGTCAGGACTTCGTTGAACTTGTCGCTGGAGCCGAGGGCGCGGCCGCCGGAGACGATGATCTTCGCGGCGGTCAGCTCGGGCCGATCGTTCTTCGCGATCTCGCTGCCGACGAAGCTGCTCTTGCCGGAATCAGCGGCGGCGGCGATGGTTTCAATCGGCGCGGAGCCACCCGTCGCTGCGGCCGGGTCGAAGCCGGTCGTGCGCACCGTGATGACCTTGATCGCGTCCAGACTCTGCACCGTCGCGATCGCGCTGCCGGCGTAGATCGGGCGCTCGAAGGTGTCAGGGCTGTCGATCTTGGTGATGTCGGAGATCTGGCCCACGTCGAGTTTGGCGGCGACACGCGGTGCCACGTTCTTGCCCGCGGCGGTGGCCGGGAACAGGATGTGGCTGTAGTCCTTGGCGAGCGCGAGCACCTGGGCCGCGACGTTCTCGGCCAGGCCGTGGTCGAGTTGTGCGCCATCGGCGTGCAGCACCTTGGCCACGCCGGTGATCTGGCTCGCTGCGTGGGCCGCGCCCGCTGCGTTCACCCCGGCGATCAGCACATGCACGTCACCGCCGCACTGCAGCGCGGCCGTGACGGTGTTGAGCGTGGCACCTTTGACGGTGTTGTTGTCGTGTTCAGCAATAACCAGCGTTGCCATCTCAGATCACCTTCGCATCGTTCTTGAGTTTGGAGACCAGCGTGGCCACGTCGGGCACCTTGATGCCGGCGCTGCGCTTGGGCGGCTCGCTGACCTTGAGGGTCTTGAGGTGCGACTTCACGTCCACGCCGAGGTCGGCGGGCTTGAGCACATCCATGGGCTTCTTCTTGGCCTTCATGATGTTGGGCAGCGTCACGTAACGCGGCTCGTTCAGGCGCAGGTCGGTCGTGATGATTGCGGGCAGCGTGAGCTTCAGGGTCTCGGAGCCGCCGTCGACTTCACGCGTGACGCTCGCGGTCTTTTGCCCATTCGCGTCGGCGATCTCGACCTTCGAGGCGAAGGTGGCTTGTGGCAGGTCGGCCAGCGCGGCGAGCATCTGGCCGGTCTGGTTGCAGTCGTCGTCGATGGCCTGTTTGCCGAGGATCACGAGGCCCGGTTGCTCCTTGTCGATCAGCGCCTTCAGCAGCTTGGCCACGGCCAGCGGCTGCAGTTCTTCGCTGGTCTCGACCAGGATCGCGCGGTCGGCGCCGATGGCCATCGCGGTGCGCAGCGTTTCCTGGCATTGCATGACGCCGCAGGACACCGCAATCACTTCGGTTGCAACACCCTTCTCCTTCAAACGCACCGCCTCTTCGATGGCGATCTCGTCGAACGGGTTCATGCTCATCTTGACGTTGGCGATGTCGACGCCGGTGCCGTCACTCTTCACCCGAACCTTGACGTTGTAGTCGACGACACGTTTGACGGGGACAAGGATTTTCATGCGGTGCGCTCCTCGGAGATGGCTGCTTGGGGTTGCCTTGATTCTAGTTCGCGCGCCTCTGGTGCAGAGGCATCCGGGCAGGGTAGAGGCGCAAAATAGAACGATCGTTCTATTTTAGCCCACGCCGTGCCGTCCGCTCTCCCCTTGCGAAAATCGGCCTCATGAAATTCCCGGCTACAGCCATCGACGCCATGGCTCCTGTGCGCGTTGGCGTGTTCGATTCCGGCGTCGGCGGGCTTTCGGTGCTGCGCGCACTGCGCGAACACTTGCCGGGGGCCGCACTGCACTACGTGGCCGACGCGGGCCATGCGCCTTACGGTGAACGCAGCGATGAACACGTCGTCACGCGCTCGCGGCGCGTGGCATCGCACTTGATCGACGGCGGTGCCCATTTCATCGTGATCGCGTGCAACACCGCGACGGCGGTGGCGGGCCAGTTGTTGCGCGAAGCCTGGCCGCAGACGCCGATCGTCGGTGTCGAACCCGGCATCAAGCCGGCATTGCTCGCAACGCGCAATGGCCGCATCGGCGTGATGGCCACCCGCGCCACGCTCGGCAGCGAAAAGTTCAGGCGTTTGGCGGCCGCGCTCGCGACGGGCGAGGCCTTGCATCTGCGTGCCTGTGATGGGCTGGCGGCGGCGATCGAATCGGGGCAGTTCAACAACCCGGAGGTGCTCGCACTGGTCGAGACACACTGCGCGCCCCTGCGCGAACGGGGTGTCGACACGGTGGTGCTCGGTTGCACGCACTACACCTTCATTCGCCGGCAGATTCAGGCGGCGATGGGAGATGCCGTGCAGATCATCGACACGGCCGAGGCAGTGGCTCGCCACGCCGCCCACAGCGTCCGCAAGACACGGCCTGACGCGGGCAACACACCGGGCCAGACACCCCTTCTCACGCTGCAAACCACGGGCGACGCAGCACTGTTTCAGCGCTTCGCCAGCACCTGGCTGAGCACACAAAGCGAGGTGTCACGCGTCGCCATCTGAGGGCGCCTCCATGCGCCTTGACGGCGCCTTGGTGCCCGGGGCGGGGCTCGAACCCGCATGCCCTCTTTCGAGAAGCGGCGGATTTTAAGTCCGCTGTGTATACCAGTTTCACCACCCGGGCCGAACGCGATTATCGGTGCCGCACCGAGGCAGAAAGACGAAGGCCTCGCGCTGTGGCGAGGCCCTGAAATCCTGGAGGCGCGACCGAGAGTCGAACTCGGCTGATCGGATTTGCAATCCGGTGCATAACCGCTTTGCTATCGCGCCACTGTGCTTTGATCAACAGCCACGCATTCTAGACAGGAAAAAGGGAAGCGCTGGGCTTCCCTTTTTCGACATCTGGAGCGGGAGAAGAGTCTCGAACTCTCGACCTCAACCTTGGCAAGGTTGCGCTCTACCAACTGAGCTACTCCCGCATTGCTTTTGTCTGCTCGGTCAACACTGTCGCGTATTTACCGAAGCCCTAATTATAGACCGAAAGATCAGCGCCGCGCAAGAAACGCGGCGCCGCTCGCGCCTCAGTGCGTCAACAACTCCGGGCCGGCCACAGGCGGTGTGGGGCTTGCCGGCTCCGCTGCTTTGACCGGTTCGTCTTCGGGCAGTGCCTGCGGCACACGTTCGAGGGCGACTTCGAGGACCCGATCGATCCAGCGCACCGGCACGATCTCGAGCTGGTTCTTCACGTTCTCGGGAATGTCCTGCAGGTCCTTGACGTTGTCTTCCGGGATCAGGACGGTCGTGATGCCGCCGCGGCGGGCCGCGAGCAACTTCTCTTTCAGGCCACCGATGGCCGTCACTTCGCCACGCAGCGTGATCTCACCCGTCATCGCCACATGGGCCTTGACGGGGATGCCGGTCAGCGCAGAGACGAACGCAGTCGTCATGGCCGCGCCCGCGCTCGGGCCGTCCTTGGGCGTCGCGCCATCGGGCACGTGAATGTGAACGTCACGCTTCTCGAACATTTCGTCCTTGATGCCCAGGCGGCGCGCGCGGCTGCGGACCACCGAACGTGCGGCCTCGACCGACTCCTTCATCACGTCGCCGAGCTGGCCGGTGCGGATGATGTTGCCCTTGCCGGGCATCACCGCCGCTTCGATCGTCAGCAGGTCGCCACCGACTTCGGTCCATGCGAGCCCGACCACTTGCCCGACCTGGTTCTTCTTCTCAGCCTGGCCGTAATCGTACTTGCGCACGCCGAGGTAGTCGTTCAGGTTTTCGTCAGTGACGATGACCTTGTCGGTCACTTGTTTCAGCTGGATCGCCTTCACCACCTTGCGGCAGATCTTGCTGATCTCGCGTTCTAGCGAGCGCACGCCGGCTTCTCGGGTGTAGTAGCGCACGATGCCACGCACGGCCGACTCGGCGACTTCCATCTCTTCGTCTTTGACGCCGTTGTTCTTTGCCTGCTTCGGCAGCAGGTACTTCAGTGCGATGTTGACCTTTTCGTCTTCGGTGTAGCCCGACAAGCGGATCACTTCCATCCGGTCGAGCAGCGCCGGTGGAATGTTCATCGAGTTCGAGGTGGCGATGAACATCGTGTCGGACAGGTCGAAGTCGACCTCGACGTAGTGGTCGCTGAACGTGTGGTTCTGTTCCGGGTCGAGCACTTCGAGCAGCGCGCTCGACGGGTCGCCACGGAAGTCCATGCCGAGCTTGTCAATCTCGTCGAGCAGGAACAACGGGTTCTTCGTGCCGATCTTGGTCAGGCTCTGCAGCACCTTGCCCGGCATCGAGCCGATGTAGGTACGGCGGTGGCCACGGATCTCGGCTTCGTCGCGCACACCGCCCAGGGCCATGCGCACGAACTTGCGGCCGGTGGCGCGCGCGACGCTCTGGCCGAGCGAAGTCTTGCCGACGCCCGGAGGGCCGACCAGGCACAGGATCGGCGACTTGACCTTGTCGACACGCTGCTGCACAGCAAGGTACTCGAGGATGCGGTCCTTGACCTTGTCCAAGCCGTAGTGGTCTTCGTTCAGCACCGCTTCGGCGAAGGCCAGATCGTGTTTGATCTTGGTCTTCTTCGACCACGGCAGGTTGACGAGCGTGTCGATGTAGTTGCGAACGACGGTCGCTTCGGCCGACATCGGCGACATCAGCTTCAACTTCTTGAACTCGGCGTCGACCTTCTTGCGCGCGTCTTTGGGCATCTTCGCGGCAATGATCTTCTTCTCAAGCTCTTCCATGTCGGCGCCTTCTTCGCCGTCGCCGAGTTCCTTCTGGATCGCCTTGACCTGCTCGTTCAGGTAGTACTCGCGTTGGCTCTTTTCCATCTGGCGCTTGACACGCCCACGGATGCGCTTTTCGACCTGCAGGATGTCGACTTCGTGTTCGAGCTGTTCGAGCAACTTCTCCAGGCGCTTGTCGACTGCGTAGAGGTCGAGCACCGACTGCTTGTTCTCAAGCTTGAGCGGCAGGTGCGCAGCAATCGTGTCGGCCAGGCGGCCGGCGTCGTCGATGCCCGCGATCGAGGTCAGAATCTCGGGCGGGATCTTCTTGTTGAGCTTGACGTACTGGTCGAACTGCTGCGTGACCGCGCGGCGCAGCGCTTCGATCTCGGGCTTGGTGTCAAGTTCGGGCGGCACCGGTGTCACGTCGGCAACGAAGTACTCACCGTTGTCGCTGATGCTGTGCGTGTTGGCACGCTGGATGCCTTCGACCAGCACCTTCACGGTGCCGTCGGGCAGCTTGAGCATCTGCAGGATGCTGGAAACGCAGCCCACCTCGAACATGTCGTCGGGCTTGGGCTCGTCCTTGCCGGCGGCTTTTTGTGCCACCAGCATGATCTGGCGGCCAGCCTCCATGGCCACTTCGAGCGCCTTGATCGACTTGGGGCGGCCGACGAACAGCGGTATGACCATGTGGGGGAACACGACCACATCGCGCAGCGGCAGCAGCGGCAGCGTGATCTGTTCAGCGGGCAAAACAGGATGTCCGGACATTGAAGAATCCTCTCTTTCTCAAACCGATGTAGGGCTTGAGCGATCAATTGCAAGAAGCCATCGCGGCGCGAGGCCGCTGGCTGGGGCCGGACTGCTGACTTTGGGACGCTTCAGGCGCTCGCTTTCTGCTCTCGGTAGACGAGCAAGGGTTTGGCTTCGTCTTCGATCGTGTGCTCGTCCAGAACAACCTTGGCCACGCCATCCAGGGTGGGCAGGTCGAACATCGTGTCGATCAGCGACTGCTCCATGATGGATCGCAGGCCGCGCGCGCCGATCTTGCGCTTCAGCGCCTTGCGGGCGATGGCCTGCAGCGCCGAAGGGCGAATCTCGAGTTCCACGCCGTCCATCGCGAACAGCTTCTGGTACTGCTTGACGAGCGCGTTCTTCGGCTCGGTCAGGATGCGCACCAGCGCGTCGTCGGTCAGCTCGCCCAGCGTGGCGACCACCGGCAGGCGGCCGACCAGTTCCGGGATCAGGCCGAACTTGATCAGGTCTTCGGGCTCGACATCACGGAAAACTTCGGAAACGCGCTTTTCGCTCTTGGTGTGAACCGTGGCGCCGAAGCCAATGCCCGACTTCTCGGAACGGTTCTGAATGACCTTCTCGAGACCGTCGAACGCGCCGCCGCAAATGAACAGGATGTTCGTCGTGTCGATCTGCAAAAAGTCCTGGTTCGGATGCTT
>JAYVTD010000495.1:0-9754 GCA_043774765.1 Rhizobacter sp.
GCCGCGGCGCGAAGTCGTGGGTGCGGCACGCAAAGCCCGCCGCCGACAGCAGGTCGGCCAGCAGCGCAACGCAGCCGTCTTCAAAGCCGGGCGGGTTCACGGTGTCCACGCGCACCAGCGCCTGGGTCAGCGCAACAGCGTCGATGCGGTTCATGGGTTGCCCTTCAGCCGAAGTACGCTGCGCGCACTTCCTCGTTGGCGGTCAGCGCCTGAGCCGTGCCCTGCGCCACCAGCCGGCCCTGGCTCAGCACATAGCCGTGGTGGGCAATGGCCAGCGTCTGGCGCACGTTCTGTTCGACCAGCAGCACGGTGATGCCCAGGCGCACGTTGATGTCGACGACGATGCGGAAGTTCTCTTTCACGTACAGCGGGCTCAGGCCGAGCGAGGGCTCGTCGATGATCAGCAGCCTGGGCTGGGCCATCAGTCCGCGGCCGATGCTGACCATGGCCTGCTCGCCACCCGACATGGTGCCGGCCAGCTGGGTGCGCCGTTCTTTCAGCCGCGGGAACAGTTCGTAGGCCTGCTCGATGCGGCGTGCCACTTCGGCGGCGTCGCCGATCTGGTAGGCGCCGACGCGCAGGTTCTCTTCCACCGTCATCTTCGGGAACACCTTGCGGCCTTCCGGGATGCAGGCGATGCCGCGGCCGATGACGCGGTGCGTGGGCAGGCCGTGGATAGGCTGGCCGTCGAAGCGGATGGCGCCGGTGTGCGGCGGCGTCAGGCCCAGGATGGCGCGGATCAACGTGCTCTTGCCCGCGCCATTGGCGCCCAGGATGCAGGTGATGCTGCCGGGCGCGACGGCAAGCGACACGCCGTGCAGCACGTCGACGCGGTCGTAGGCGGCGCGGATGCCGTCGACTTCGAGCAGCGGCGTCACAGCGGAACCTCCGCGTCCTGGCCCAGATAGGCCACCTGCACCTCGGGGTGGCGCGTGATCTCGTCGAAGCTGCCTTCGGCGATCTTCTTGCCGTAGTTCAGCACCACGCAGCGCTGCGTGACGCGCTCGATGACGCCCATCTCGTGCTCGATGATGACGATGGTGAAAGGGCTCAGGCGCTCGCGCACGGCCAGGATGTCGTCCATCAGCTCGCGCGTCTCGTCGTGCGTCATGCCCGCCGAGGGTTCGTCCAGCAGCACCAGGCGCGGGTTGCTCACCAGCGCTCGGCACACTTCGACGCGGCGGCGGTCGATCATGCTCAGGCTGCCCGCCGGCTGCCACATCTTGGCCGCCATGCTGGCGTTGAAGGTGTGCAGCAGGGCCTGCACCTTCTCAACCGTTTCTTCGTACTGCGCCTTCAGTGCCTGGCGCTGCATGAGGTTGAACCAGAGCCCCTGGCCCAGTTGGTGGCCGCGGCCCATGGCCACGTTGTCGAACACCGTCAGCGGCAGAGACAAGCGCGAACGCTGGAAGGTGCGCGTGACGCCGGCGCGGTACACCTGCTGCGGGCTGTGGCGCGTGATATCGGCGCCGCCCAGCAGCACCTGCCCGCCACTGGCGGCGTAGATGCCGGTGACGACGTTGAAGAAGGTGGTCTTGCCCGAGCCGTTGGGCCCGAGCAGGCCGAGGATTTCGTGTTCGTTGACCGTGAGGTCGAGCGCGTCGAGCGCTGTGACGCCGCCGAAGCGCATGGTCATGCCGCGGGCCTGCAACAGCGGCGCTATCACGGCTGCGCCTGGCGCGTGGCGCCGGGGAAGTAGCGCCGCACGGTGCGCGGCAGCAGACCGTCCGGCCGGAACAGCAGAATGAAGATCACCAGCACCGCATAAAGCAGGAAGCGGTACTCCTGGATGAACTGGAACTTCTCCGGCAGGATGAGCACGATCGCTGCGGCGGGTATCAGCCCCCAGGGGTTGCCGATGCCGCCCAGGATGACGATGGAGACCAGGATCAGCGAGTCGCCGAAGGTGAAGTTGTTCGGTGCCACGTAGCCGGTCATCATCCCGTACAGCGCGCCGGCCAGCCCGGCCAGGAAGTTGCCCATCGTGAAGGCCAGCACCTTGCCGCGCGCGATGCTCACGCCGAAGGTGGCGGCGGCCACCTCGTCGGTGCGGATCATGTCCATCGACAGCCCCAGCCACGAACGCTCGACGCGGCGCACGAAGACAAAGGCGGTCACGCACAGCACCAGCGCCAGCAACACGTAGTTGGCGTAGAAGGAGATCTCGAATTGGCCGAGTTCGATGTTGTCGTTCAGCTTCCATCCCAGCAGCGTCATGCCCGGAATGCGCAGGCCCTGTGGGCCGCCCAGGGCGTCGTTCACTTCCAGGAAGTTGCGGAACAGGATGCCGAAGGCGATTGTCACCAGCGCCGCGTAGTGGCCGCGCGTGCGCAGCACCGGCCAGATGAGCAGCGAACCGATCACCGCGGCCACCGCGCCGCCGATCAACAGCACCAGCAGGTGGGGCAAGCCGGTGTGCACCACCAGCGTGGCCGCGGTGTAGCTGCCGATCCCGAAGAAGGCGGCACCCGCGAAGTTCACGACACCGGCATAGCCGAACTGCAGGTTCAGGCCCAACCCGACCACGGTGTACAGCAGCACCGTGGCCAGCAGCAGCAGCGCGAAGTGCGTGTCGTGCAGCGCCGCCAGCAGCGCGAGCACGCCCAGCACACAGCCGGCGCCCAGCAGGCGTGGTGCATCGTGGGTGGCGCGGGCCAGCGGTTCGCTCAATCCCCAATGGCGCATGGCCCACAGCACCGCCGGTACCGCCAGCAGCAGCGCCCCGACCTCGAGCTGGCTCTCGGCGTGCAGCAGCGCCCAGGCATAGACGAAGACCGCGCTCAGAGCAGCAACCAGAAGAGCCTGGGGTTTCGGTGTCATCTTCATCTCAGACACGTTCGCTGGAGCGTTCGGCGATGAGCCCGGTGGGCTTCCAGGCCATCAGCAGGATCACCATGGCAAAAGCGAAGACGTCTTTGTAGGCGCTCGGAATCGACGGCGAGACCAGGGGCAAGGCCACGGCGCCGAAGGTCTGCAGGGCGGCGAACAGGAAGCCGCCGAGGATGGCGCCAAGGAAGTTGCCCAGGCCGCCCAGGATGGCGGCCGAGAAACCGATCACGCCCAGCAGCAGCCCGATGCCGAAATTCACTTCGTTGTAGTACAGGCCGTTCATCACACCGGCCATCGCGGCGAGCGCCGAGCCCAGTGCGAAGGTGAGCAGCACCACGCGCTGGAAGTCGATGCCCATGACGCGCGCCGTCTCGCTGTCTTGCGCCACGGCGCGGATGGCCAGGCCGAGCTTTGTGCGCGTGATCAGCAGGTGCACGCCGACGATGGTGGCCAGCCCGGCGGCCAGCAACATCAGGCTGTCGGTGCGCAGCGCCAGGCTGCCGAGCTGGAACTCGCCCGTCGGCAGCAAACGCGGAAACGGCTTGGGGTTCGAGCCGTTGGGATAGAAAAGGCGCACGGCCTCTCGCAGCGCCAGCCCGAACATCAGCGTCACCAGCAGGGTGTTGATGGGCGGGGCGTTCTTCAGCGGCAGCACAAGAAAGCGTGCGACGAAAGCGCCGGTGGCCGCGGTGACCGCAATGGCCGCGAGCAGCATCAGCGCCAATTGCAGCGCCGGGTTCACGATGCCCGCGGCTGTGGTGCCGGCGTAAGTGGCCAGGGCGGTGAAGCCGCCCAGCATCAGCACGTCGCCGTGGCTGAACTTGATGACATCCAGCACGCCGAAGAAGAGCGTGAAGCCGACGGCCACCATCGCGTAGATCACGCCCAGCATGAGCGTGTTGACGAGGTACTGGCTGAGGATTTCGACGCTCACGGCTGCCTCACTGACCCGGCAGCTTGCGCTTCTTGGCCGCGTACTCGCTGTCTTCCCACAGCACCCACTTGTTGTCCTGAACGACGTACTTGCTGATCAGCGGCACGATGTTCTGGCGATGGTCGTCGAAGGTGACCTTGCCGATGATGGTGTCTGCGTCCTTGGTGGCGTTCAACGTGGCACGCACCTTCTTGCGATCGGGGCCGACCTTCTCGATGGCGTCCATGATCAGCGTCGCGGCAGCGAAGGCGAACGGGCCGTAGGCCTCTGGCGGCTCGTTGTACTTGGCCTGGTTGTACTTGGCGATGAAGTTCAGGCCACCGGGCAGCTTTTCCCACGGCGCGCCTTCGATGAAGCTGAGCGACCCTTCGGCCAGTTCCTTGCCCAGGCCGTCGTGAAAGGCCGCGCTCTTGATGCCCGAGGTGCCCTCGAACACCGCCTTGATGCCCAGCTTGTCCATCTGGCTCTTGATGCGGATGCCGATGGGCGTGAGGCCACCGAAGTAGACGACTTCAGGCTTGAGTTCCTTCACCTTGGTCAGTTCAGCGGTGAAGTCCTGCTGGTCGGCGGTGACGCCGAAAGTGCCGACGATCTGCCCGCCGGTCTTGGCCAGGTACTGGCTGAAATACTTGTTGTGGCCCTTGCCGTAGTCGGTGGTGTCGTGGATGACCACCCACTTCTTGAAGCCCAGGCCGGCCATGAACTTCGCGGCCACTTCGTTCTGGTTGATCATCGTGCCGTTGACACGGTGGATCTCCTTGAACTCGTTGCCGTAGGTGATCTCCGGCAGCACGGCGCCCCAGACGACCACCGGCATGCCGAACTTCCGGTAGACCTCGGTGGTACTCATGGCCACCGCCGAGCAGTAGTGCGTGACGCCGGCGACGATGCTGTTGTCCGCGGCGGCCTTGGTGGCCACCTGCACGCCGACGTTGGGCTTGCACTCGTCGTCGAGCACCACCAATTCGTAGGTGTACTTGGACTTCGGGTCCGCGTTGCGCAGCTTCACGGCCAGGTCGGCCGAATTGCGGCCACCGATGCCGTTGGCTGCGACGCCACCCGTCAAGGGGCCGATGAAAGCAATCTTGACCGTGTCCTTGGCTTGCGCCAAAGGGCTGGCCAGCAGCGCCGCGCACAGCGGCGCGGCCCACCAATGGCTGAGGGGTGCGAACATGGTCATGGAGGTGCTCCTGCGGATGAAGGGTTTGGGTTCAAAACGGGCTTGAGCCCTGAAGGTCGCCGATGGTGAAGGCCCGCGGCGCTCCGTTCAAGTGAGTTGAATGATAGTCAAACGGGTGAGCAAGCGGCGTGCCACCCGCGTGTCGCGCCGCCGAGGCCCGACTACGCCGCTACCACACTTGACGAACAAGATCAGGCCCGATCCGCCGTGTTTTGACATGACGCAGTGTCGGTTCGATCCTGCGATGGCCTACAAGCTCGGCCCAGGCACGGGCCAATACTGAATCGGTGATGCACTGCGCGAAAGCGCTTTGCAGATCAGCAGTTTCAGTACCGGCCAGGGGTCGGCCGAGCACATCAAAGTTCCTCGATCCACCCAAACGGTAAAACACGATGCACAAATTCAAGATCTCCTCCCGCGCCCGACCCTGGCTGATGGCACTGCTGGCTGTCGGCTTCGTCGCCGGTTGCGGCGGCACGGCAGAGAGTGAACCTGCGCCTGCCAGCGCCAGCGATTCGAGCTCAGCGACGATGGACCGCGCACTCGGCGCGACCGACGAAGGTGCCGGCCGCGGCCCCGCGGCGGTCAACCTTCGCAGCGCCGGCACGTTCGCGATCCTGTCTAAAAGCGGGATCACCGATGTTTATGCTTCGGCCATCACGGGCAACGTCGGAACGAGCCCGATCACCGGTGCCGCGCTGCTGCTGACCTGCGGGGAAGTGACCGGCAAGGTCTACGTCGTCGACGCTGCCGGCCCGTTGCCGTGCGCGATCAACGATGCGACCACGCTGACCGCGGCGGTGGGCGACATGCAAACCGCGTACCTCGACGCACAGGGACGCAAGTCACCCGACTTCACCGAGCTGGGCGCTAGTGAAATCGGCGGGCTCACACTCAGCCCGGGGCTCTACAAATAGGGCACCGGTGTTTCGATCAGCTCGAACGTCACCCTCGCGGGTGGCCCGAGCGACGTCTGGATCTTCCAGGTAGCGGGTCAGCTGAACCAGGCCCATGCCACGCGCGTGACCCTGACCGGGGGCGCACTGGCCAAAAACATCTTCTGGCAGGTGGCCGACACCGTGTCGATCGGGACCAGCGCTCACTTCGAGGGTGTCGTGCTGGCCAAGACCTTGGTGGCCGTGAAGACTGGCGCCTCGGCGAACAGCCGGCTGCTGGCGCAGACTGCGGTCACGCTGCAGATGAACGCCATCACGCAGCCTGCGCTGTAAAAGCGCCCTGCGCTGAACGACACACGCCGTCACGGCAAGCGCGGTGATGCGCAGATTCACCACAGTTTGCGCAGCGTCAAGTGCGGCCGGGGCCGATCTGCCTACAGTCTGCGGGCCCCGCCCTTGCGACGGCGAAGCGTTCCGTCTGAGAAGGATCTGACTTGAATTTGCGTTCATGACGACGATCACATCGCTTTCAGCGCCCGAGCTGGTCTGCCCGGCCGGTTCGCTGCGTGCACTGCAGGCGGCGGTGAACGCTGGCGCCGACGCGGTCTACCTCGGCCTGAAAGACGCCACCAACGCGCGCAACTTCGCCGGGTTGAATTTCGACGACGCCCAGGTGCGCGAGGGTGTGGCTTACGCCCATGCCCACAACGCACAGGTGCTGATGGCGCTGAACACCTTTGCCGACGCACGCGACCCGACGCCGTGGTGGCGTGCGGTAGACACGGCCGCCGCACTCGGCGCCGACGCCTTGATCGTCGCCGACACGGCCGTGATGGCGTATTGCCGCGACCGCCACCCCGAGCTGCGCTTGCACTTGTCGGTCCAGGCTTCAGCGACCAGCCACGCGGCCATCGACTTCTATCGCCGGCGCTACAACATTCAGCGCGCCGTGCTGCCGCGTGTGCTGACGCTACAGCAGGTCGGCCAGGTGATCCAACACAGCGCTGTCGACATCGAGGTTTTTGGCTTCGGCAGCCTGTGTGTGATGGTCGAAGGGCGCTGCGCCTTGTCTTCGTATGCCACCGGCCAATCGCCCAACAATGCGGGCGTGTGTTCGCCCCCTTCGGCCGTGCGCTGGCAGGACGGCGCCGATGGCGTTCAAGCACGCCTGAACGGCGTGCTGATCGACTGCTACGCCAGCGACGAAGCGCGCGGTTACCCGACGCTGTGCAAGGGCCGCTTCAGCGTCGCCGGTGAACGCGGCTATGCGCTCGAAGAGCCGACGAGTCTGAACACGCTGGCGATCCTGCCCGAGCTGATGGCGCTCGGTGTGAAGGCGATCAAGATCGAGGGCCGGCAGCGCAGCGCCGCGTACGTCGAGCAGGTGACGCGCGTCTGGCGCGCCGCGATCGACCACGCCTGCGCGGCGCCCGGCCGCTACTCGGTGCAGCCGGCCTGGACCGCGATGCTGGCGCGACACGCCGAAGGCCAGCAGCACACGCTGGGCGCCTACAACCGGCCCTGGCGCTGACGGCAAGACCCAACAGATGACAAAAACATTGCAGGGCGATACATCGCCACAGCGCTTGGCCTTGACCGTGGGGCCGGTGCTCTACCACTGGTCGCGCGCGGCCTTGATGCAGTTCTACGAGGCCATCGCGGCGAGCCCGGCCGACACCGTGGTGCTCGGTGAAACCATGTGCGCGCGGCGCCGTGAGCTGCGCCTGGACGACTGGCTGGCGCTGGGCCGCGAGCTCTCGGCCGCGGGCAAAGACGTGGTGCTCGTCGCGCAGACCTTGATCGAGACCGAAGCCGACCTGCGGCTGATCGAGCGCCAGGGCGAGCAGCACGAGTTTGCGGTCGAGGCGGGTGACGCCTCCGCGCTGCGGCTGCTCGCCGGCCGTGTGCCGCTGGTGCTGGGGCCGCACCTGAACATCTACAGCCGCGAAGCATTGCAGGAGCATGCCGGCTTCGGCGTGCAGCGTTGGGTCGCTCCGGTGGAGTTGGCGCTGGACTCATTGGCGCTGATCAATCCGGTGCACGATCCGGTGCGCACGCCCGACGGTGATCCCATCGCCACCGAGGCATGGGCGTTCGGCCGATTGCCACTGTCGTTCTCGGCACGCTGCTTCACCGCGCGCCACCACCGCGTGCCGAAAGACGACTGCGGCATGCTCTGCATGGCCGACCCCGACGGCCTGCTGATGTCGTCGACCGAAGGCGAGCCATTCCTGGTGCTCAACGGGACGCAGACCCAATCGGCGACGGTGCAGTGCCTGCTCGGCGACTCGAAGGCGCTGCGCGCGGCGGGGGTTTCGCGGCTGCGGCTGTCGCCATGCGCCGAAGGCTTCGTTCGGGTGTTGGACGATTTCGAGGCGGTGATGAATGCGGGAGCTTCGGCCGCCGAGCGCGTCGATCAGTGGTTGAGCCTGGGTGTGCCCGGCCGCCTCAGCAACGGCTACGCGCGCCATTTGCCCGGCATGGCCTGGAGCGACGCATGAACATGGCCGGCAGTCACCGCACCGTGCCCGCGGGCTTGCCCGACTGGCTCGCGCCAGCGCACAGTCGCATCCGCAGCTGGGTCGAACGTTTACCGGTGGCGCCGCCGTCGTTCGCGCTCGCGCAGGTGCTCGACCGCGTGCTTCTGCCACGCCTGCCCGCCGATGCGCGCGCGGCCCTGACTGCGCGCTGTGTCGAACTGCGGGTCAGCGACTTCGGGCTGCGGGTTCGGCTGCAGCTCAGCGCCACCGGGTTCGCTCCGGATCGCAGTGGCGGCGAACCCGCGCTGCGCATCATTGCCCCAGCCAACAGCTACCTGCGCCTGTTGCGCGGCGACGACGACCCGGACCGCCTGTTCTTCGAACGCGAGCTGGTGATGGAGGGTGACACCGAGCTCGGCCTGGTGCTGAAGAACACACTCGACGCCATCGGCCCGCTGTGGCCGCGCCGGAGCGACGCACGCCCGCGTTGATTCGTGATGCCGCGCCGACGGCGGCGGCGCGGTCAGAAGAACTCAAGCTCTTGGCCTAAGAGCCTCGCATTCAAGCTCTGCACTCTGGCCACCGGCCTGACGCTGTACGGCTCATCGGTTCCCGTTCCGCGGTCGATCCAGTTCAACCTGAGCGCCTCGTAGACCGGCACCCAGCCCTCGCCGTTTCGCAAGAGCATCCCGGGGTTGGGCAGGTAGTGCCCGTTGCGCGTGCGTGCCCACAGTTTGCGCGCCGGCTTGTAGCTGCTGTCGGCCTCGGCGCGGGCCAGCACCTGATTGACGTAGCTGCGCTTTCGACGCTTCTCGTTCCACAGATGAGGCGGCAGGTCTTCGAGCACCTGGTGCAATTGTTCGGCAAAGTAGCCTTCGCGGAATTTCCACGGCGGCAGCGATCGCACGGCGCAGCAAGACCACTGTGTCTTGAGCCCCGCCAGCATCAGCGTCAGCACCCAGTACTCGCCCTGGTGTCGCTCGATGCGGATCAGCCGGCCATCGACCTGCACGTCGATCACGGTCGGCGCCAGGCGATCGAAGATCGCCGCCAGTGAGCTTTTCGCGAAGGCGGGCTCCTCGATGGCCCGGCTTACCGCATGCTGCCAGGCGGTCTGTCCGAATTCGTCTTCCACCTTGGGGTCGGCACCCCGCTCGAGCAGGGCCACGACCAGGGCCGCGTTGCCGGCCCTGGCCGCAAGCATCAAAGGGGTGGCGCCGACAGGAGTCTGGTGGTCGACGGTGTGCACGTCACACAAACGCAGGATGTCCTTGAAGCTCTTCGCCGAGTAGGCCTGCAGGTGGCGTTGCCGCAGCGCGGCCACGGCGCGCAGCGCGAGTTGCTGCTGACCCTCATGGTCGTTCAGCCGCACGCCCAGCATCGCAGCATCGCCGATCCAGCCAAAGTCGCCGCCCGGCGCCAGCCCGCGCGCAGG
>JAYVTD010000496.1:0-13062 GCA_043774765.1 Rhizobacter sp.
ACATCGGCGATGTTCTGGTTCGACAGCGTGAAGTTGTCTGGCACGACGCCACCCATGTTCAGGATGTAGGCCGTTACGCCGAACACCTCGTCGGGAGTCAGCGACTTGGGCTCGTTCCAGGGCATCGCGCGGCGGATGTAGTCCCACAGCGTCGAGACCCTGGATACCTTCATCAACGTCGTGCGGCCTGGAAAGTCCCGGTCGTTCAAGTGCGCGACGTGCCCGGTCCGGATATCTTCCTTGGTCGTGCCGCCGACGATGGGGCTGAAGATCTCGTTGCTTTCGCCGAATGTGCCGTGGCAGGAAGCGCACTTGCTCTCCCACACGTCCTGCCCCTTGGCCACCGAGCCCGAGCCCTTCGGCAGACCCTTGAAATCGGGTCGCACGTCGATGTCCCATGCAGCAATTTCCTTGGGCGTCGCAGCGCGTCCCACGCCCGGGTACGGCGCGGGCTGCGCCTGGACCGCCACGGTGCACAGCAACATGGCCGCGATCAGGAGTTCACGACAGCTGAACATTCTTCACCTCACCGCTTTCCTGGACCAACCACGTCTGGATGGAGTTGTTGTGGTAAATCGACCGGGTGCCGCGCACGGCACGCAGCGCCTTGTTGGTCGGCTGCACGTAGCCGGTCTCGTCCATCGCCCGGCTCTGCACGAGCGTGGGCTTGCCGTCCCACACCCAGTCGAGGTTGAAACGACTCAGGCATTTGGACAATACAGGCGTCTCCAGGCGCGCGGTACGCCAGTTGCGGCCTCCGTCCACCGAGACGTCAACGCGTTTGATCTTGCCGCGCCCCGACCATGCGAGGCCACTGATGTTGTAGAACCCCTTGTCCAGCAGCACCTGGCCGCCGGACGGCGTGGTGATGACACTCTTGCACTCTTGTGTGCTCGTGTACTGGCGATGCTGGCCACCCGGCATCAGATCAACGTAGTGAATGGTCTCGTCCTTGGTGCCGTAGGGCTGGTCGCCCACCTCGATGCGCCGGAGATACTTGATCCAGCTCACGCCCTGCACGCCGGGGACCACGAGCCGCAGCGGGTAACCCTGCTCAGGGCGTAGCATCTCGCCGTTCTGGCCGTAGGCCACGATGACCTCGCCACTTTCGACAAGCTCCATCGGCACCGTGCGGGTCATCGACGAGCCGTCGGCGCCCTCGCCGAGGACGAATCGGCCGCGTTTGTAGTCGACCCCGCACATCTCGAACAGCGCGCGCAACGGCACACCGGTGAACTCGCTGCAACTCAGCATGCCATGGGTGTACTGACAGGTCGGCACCGCCACATTGCCCCATTCCATCCCCGTGTTCGCACCGCACTCGATGAAGTGAAAACGCGACACGGACGGAAGTCGTATCAGCTCGTCCATCGTGAACACCCGCGGCCTCTTGACGATCCGCTCGTCCGAGCCGTTGATCATCAACCGGTGCTTGGAGGGATCGATGTCCCACCAGCCCTGGTGGTGACGTTCGAAATGCAAGCCGCTCGGCGTGACGATGCCGAACAGCGATTGCAGCGGCGCGAACGACACCGAAGACTGCGTCGTCTGGGTGAGACCCGGGCTGGCGCGGCGCTGCACATTGCCCTCGTACTTGGATGGCTTGCCATACCCGTCGGTCACGACGGGCTGGCCCAGCCCCTTGCTGTGCTCGGGAAGTTCGAGGATGTTCGGGTCCCCGCCATCGGGCACAACGGGATTGGAGGTCGCCAGCGCCAGCGGTGCTGCGGCGACGGCACTCGCCGCGGCGAACGCACTGCGGATGAAATCGCGACGCCCCTTCTTCCCTTCCGCGAACACCTGACGGACACCCTCGGGGGCCAGGAAGTTCTCGGGCGCCTTGATCAAGCGCCCCGACATGTTGCTCTCCGAATCCACTGGTTCTCCTTTGGGTCCGCCGCCCGGTCACTGCGACCGTGCATTTCGTTGCTGCGCGACCATTGCGTATCCCTGCTCCGCGCGAACCGCATCACACAACAGCACCACCCGCGCGCTTGCGATCCGGTAGTACACCTGCGAGCCCGACCTTCGGCGCCCGAGGATCCCGCCGCGGTACAACATGCCCAGATGCTGCGAAATGTTGGGCTGACTGACACCCACGAGATCAAGCAATTCGCCAACGTTCTTCTCGCCTTCGCACAACTGGCACACGATGCGCAGGCGCGTGGGTGTGGACAACAGAGCGAACAACTCCGCAGCGATCTCGAAGACGCGATCTGCTGCACTGTTGCTCATTCAGTTGCCTATCCGGATATCAATTACAACGCATATTAGTGCTTGCAGATTTATTGACGATCCGGAAATACCCGCTGTGATCAACGTGACCTTCACAACGGGGACAGAAGCTCCGGCGTCAAGGCTGCGATCGCCTGGTAGTGCGTCAGGAACACCTTGCCGCTGAGGTCGTGGACGAAATCCGTGGCCTGCAGGCGGTCCATGACCGGCCCCTTCACCTCGGACAGGTGGAGTGCGATGCCCGCCTCGCGCAGCCGCCGCTCGATGGCCTCGAGGCTTTCGAGCGCGCTGGCATCGATGCTGTTGATGGCCGAACACTGGAGCACGACATGCTGCAGCAACGGCTGCGCCGCCACCGCATCGTTGACACGATCCTCAAGACTGCGAGCGTTGGCGAAGTACAGGCTTTCGTCCACGCGCAGGCTCACCAGCCGGGGGCTGACGCGAACCTCGTGTCGCAGCACGTTGCGAAACGACTCGGTGCCGGGCACCAGGCCCACGCTGGCAATGTGCGGCCGGCTGGTGCGGAACAGGTACAGCGCCAGCGACACGCCCACTCCGACGACGAGCCCGGCTTCCACCCCGAGGCTCAAGGTGGCGAGCAAGGTGGCCGCCACCGCCGTGAAATCCGGCTTCGAGTACACCCAGGTCCGCTTGAGGATGCCGAAATCGACAAGAGACAACACCGCCACGATGATCGTCGCCGACAAGGTGGCCTGCGGCAGGTAGTACAGCGCCGGGGTGAGCAACAACGACGCGAGCGCAATGCCCACCGCCGTGAACACACCCGCTGCGGGCGTTCGCGCACCCGCATCGAAATTGACGACCGAGCGCGCGAACCCGCCCGTCACCGGAAACCCTCCGGTGAAGGCCGCCGACAGATTGCTCGCCCCCAGCGCCACCAGTTCCTGATCGGGCTCGATGCGCTGGCGGCGTTTCGCGGCCAGCGTCTGCCCGACCGAGACCGACTCGACGAAACCGACCACGCTGATCAGCAGCGCCGGGACGGCGAGGTCGCGCCACAGCGCTGCGTCCCACACCGGCAGGGTCAGCGGTGGCAGCCCTTGCGGAATCGTGCCGACGATCTTCATGCCCTGCGCCTGCCACTCCAGGCCCCACGCAAGGGTGGTGGTCACGGCAATGGCAGCCACCGGGCCGGTCTTGGCGATGATGTCGGCGGGCTTCGCGCCCAGCCCCCACGTCATCAGCAACGGCTTCAAGCCCCTGCGCACCCAGAACAGGAAGCCGGTCGCCAGGGCACCGACGATCAGCGTCAGCAAATGCGTGTGCTGCACCTGTTGGGCAAGCGACTGCAGCAGCGCCAGCAGGCTGTGACCCTCGGCCTTCACGCCCATCAGTGTCTTCAGCTGGCTCGCCGCGATCAACAATCCCGACGCCGAAATGAAGCCCGAGATCACCGGGTGGCTGAGGAAGTTGGCCAGAAAGCCCAGGCGCAGCACCCCCATCGCCAACAGCATCGCGCCCGACAGAAACGCCAGTGTGATGGCCGCGGCCCAGTACGCCGGCGAACCGGCAGCGGCGAACTGGCCGACGCTCGCCGCGGTCATCAACGACACCACCGCGACCGGCCCGACAGCCAGCACGCGGCTGCTGCCGAACACTGCGTACAGCAGCAGTGGCGCCACGCTGGCGTACAGGCCCACTTCCGGCGGCAGCCCCGCCAGCAGCGCGTAGGCCAGGCTCTGCGGGATCAGCATGATGGTGACGATGAGGGCGGCCACCAGATCGCCTGTCAGCGTGTCGCGGTCGTAACGTCGCCCCCAGTCCAGGATGGGCAACGAGGGCAGCCACCGCGTCCACCGACGCGGCGACAAGGCTGCGGGCATCAGCCCACCCTCTCAAGCTGCGTCAGCCACTCCCGGCCCTTGAGCATCACGTCCCGGTACAGCGGCGGCAGAACGTGCTCCTTCAAGTACCAGGCCGCGCGCGACGGACGGGTGCCGTCGATCAGCCATTTCGGGAAGCTGGGCGCCACCTTGCCGCCGTACAGGAACTCGGCCAGCACGATCTTGCCGCGCTCCACGGTCAGCGGGCAGGAACCATAACCGTCGTACTTGGCCTCACCGGTCGCCTGCCCGCTCGTCGCCAACACGTTGTGCGCGACGACCGGTGCCTGCTTGCTTGCAGCCGTCGCCGTCTTGGCATTGCCCGTGTTGCCGGCATCGCCGAGCGCAAACACATTGGCGAAGGTCTTGTGGCGCATCGTGCCCGAATCGACGTCGACCCACCCTGCGGCATCGGCCAGCGGGCTGACGCGGATGAAATCAGGCGCCATCTGCGGCGGCACCACACGCAGCAAGTCGAACTCCTTGACGATGAGCTCCTTGCTGCCATCGGCGTTGGGCTTGCTGAAAGTCGCTTTCCTGGACGGACCGTCGACCGACACGAGCGTGTTGCCGAACTGCAGGCCGATGCCGTAGGCCTTGATGTACTCCATCAGCGCCGGCACGTAGCCGGCCACGCCGAACAGCACCGGCCCCGCAAGGCAGAACTGGATCTCGATGGCCCCGAGAACACCGCTGCGCCGGTAGTGATCGGCCGACAGGTACATGGCCTTCTGCGGTGCGCCAGCGCACTTGATCGGCATCGGGGGTTGCGTGAACAGCGCGCGGCCACCGCGCAGTTGCTGCACCAGTTCCCAGGTGTAGGGCGCCAGGTCGTATCGGTAGTTCGAAATGACGCCGTTGCGCCCCAAGGTCTCGGGCAGACCTTCGATGCCGTTCCAGTCGAGTTTGAGGCCGGGGCACACGATCAGTTGCTTGTACTTGACCACCCGGCAACCTTCGAGGATGACCGCATCACGCTCCGGCTCGAACGCGGCCACCGCCAACTTGATCCAGTGCACGCCGTGCGGCATCACCGAGGCCATGGTGCGCACCGTGCTGCTCGCATCGAAAATGCCGGCGCCGACCATCGTCCAGCCCGGCTGGTAGCAGTGGACGTCGGCCGGGTCAATGATGGCGATGTCCAGGTTCGGGCTGCGCGCCAGCAGGCTCGCAGCGACTTCAATACCGGCCGAGCCGCCGCCGATGATCACCACTTCGTGGGTCGCGTCGGCCACCTCGACGGGCGTCTTGCCGCCGTTGACGATGCGACGGATCACGCCCTTCAGATCGAACCCCGCCTTGGACGCCCGCTCGATGATGCTCGGGAACGGCATCGAGCCGGCCTGCGTCAGTGCCCACATAGTGGTGGAGCGCATCCCCGTGTTGCAAAGGGCGAGCACGGGCTTGGGCAGTTCGGCCATAAAATTGGCGAACGCCGCGCCCTGCTCGTCGCTCACCTTGCCCGACTCTGCAGGCAGAAAGCGTACCTGCAGTCCCTGCTCGACCGCCGACCGATCGATCTCGCTGTACACCGGCTGATCCGGACCTTCGCCGTCTGGCCGGTTGCAGATGACCGACCGGAAACCAGCGTCGGCGACCGCGCGCAGGTCGGTGATGGCGATCTGCGGTGCGACCGACAGTTCGGCAGTGAGGGTTCGAATGTCCATGGGTTTGTCTCCAGGAGGGGTTTGCATGGTGGCCGCTCATGCGGCTCTGGTGCCGCGCCGCTGCCGGCCCGGCGGTTGGAATGCGTCTAACCCGAACTTTGAGGCTTCCCCGAACGCAAATGCGCGCCACCATTGAGTTTTTGCTCAATCGAGGATGCGCCTACTGGGTACAGGCCGGGTTCAATCCGAGGAGTTCGAAGGCCTTGGCCTGAAGCGGCGTGGGGCGCGTGGTGATGACGATCTTGACCTCGGGATGGAGAGTCGTGTGGGTGACGTTGTAGGCCAGCGTGCCCAGGTCCTGAAGTAGCGTCCTGAAGCTGTGCAGGGGCAGCCCGTCATCCGCGATCCTGCTTGCGTCTTTGGCCTTGGCGTGCGCCGAGCGAACCGCCTTGGCCACCGGCGAAGCGCGGCTCGCGCTGGCCGTACCGAGGTGTTCATCGTCGAACAGCATCGGCTTCAATCGCGCCCGCATGTGCCACTCCACGTAGTAGGCCAGCATGCACAGGAACACGTGCGCACGCACGCGCTGCGCGTTGTAGTGGAAGACCGGTCGAACATGAAGGTCCACCGTCTTCATCGAGCGGAACGCGCGCTCCACGTTGGCCAGGCTCTTGTAAGCGGCCACCGCCGCGCCCGCATCAAGTTGCGGCGCGCTCACGCTGGTGCGGATCACGTAGATGTCGTCCAGCGCCGCCTCCTGCGTGATCGCATCGACCTTGCGCGCCCAACTCACCGACGAATCGGTGATCGTCAGCTCGAAGTGCTTGGCCATGCGATACCGCCCGATCAAGCGGCCCACGCGCAACGCGATTGCCTGCTCGCCGCGCAAGGGCGCGCGGGCACGCTGCGTGGCCGCAGCCACCTTGGCCAGATCCCCCTCGGTCGCCGCGAGCAACTCATCGCGCTTGCGAGCGCGTTCCTCGGCCAGCACCGGATTGCGGCACACCACCAGGCGCTCGCCGGGGAAGTGCGCGCTGGTGAGCTCGATGAGGTTGCGCTCGTCGAACAGCGACGGCTGGAATGGCCCGTGCTCGCCCGCCAGTTGCATGACCTGCGTGCTGCGCAGGCTGCTCACCCAGTCCATGCCTTGCGGCTTGAGCACCTGCTCGATGCGCGCCGAGGTCAGCATGCCGCGGTCGCCCGCCCACACGATGGAGGAGATACCGAAGCGATCCCGCAGCTTGCTCACCTGCGCGGCCACCGTCGCCGGGTCGGCCGTGTTACCGGGGAACACCTCCACCGCGATCGGGCAGCCCTGACTCGTGCAGATCAGGCCGAAGACGATCTGCGGGTCGTCGCGCTTGCCGTCGCGCGAATGCCCGCGTGCGGCCAGCTCGCAGCAGCGCCCCGTCAGCCAGGTCGAGGTCAGGTCGTACAGCACCAAGGTTGAGCCCACCAGGTGCTGGCGCGCCAGGCGACGCTCGATGGCGGGCTGCGCCTCGTGCAGCCAGTCGAGTGCGCGGTACAGGTCATCGGCACCGCACTGGCCGACCCCGAGCATGCGGCTCAGAGAGGAGTTGGCCGTATCGTCGCGCAGCATGCGATGCGTGGCCAGCTTGGAGGCCGGGGCGATGACGCGCGCCGCCAGCATGGCCAACAGCAGCGGCTGCAACTCCTTGGGCGCCGAGCCGAACCAGGTCGACGCACCGCAGCCACGCGCGCTGCCCAGCACGGCCGCCACGTGGCCGTGCGGCAAGCTGCGCTCCACGCTGAACACCTCGGCGGCGCTGGCCACGGCCACGCCTCCGCGCAACAGCACCTTCAGGCCTTCGATCACGTCATCGGACAGGCACGACAGATTGGCCAGGGTGCGTTTGCGAACCTTGCCGTCCTCGCGGTAGGACTCGCGCAGCAGCACCGCGGGCGGGGAGTTGCGGTTGGCTACGGCTTCGATGTACATGACCTCATAGATAGGTGACGTTCACACGAACGTCAAGCCAAAATAAGTCAATTTACATGGGTACAAACCAGAATCAAAAAGAGCCGCAACCCGCGTCAGCGTTGGGTTACAGCTCGATCAGGGGGTCAAAGTTCGGCCTAGACATACACCAAGTCACCTGGCAGGAAACTGGCGCCATCCGGCCGGGCAACGATCCGCTATCTGCAGTGCCCGATGTTCGTGTACGCGAGCCGCGCGAAGCGTCGCTTTGACACTTCTTCTTCCGACGCTGCCGCACGGCAGTCGGTCGAGGCCGATATGACCAACTCGGACGCCGCCCCGACTTCTTCGACTGTGGCCTTGCGCCACCCGTCGCGGAAGTCGTACCGGCCTTCGTAGACGGTCGTGCATCCGGAGCCCGGCCTGAATGGGGCCGATCCAGTCGAGCAGCGCGGCCGTGATGCCGAGCACGTGCACCACGCCGATGCCGACGCCGAAGAGCAGTTCTCCTGCACGGACGTGTGATGGTGCGCGCTCCGGCGATCTTGGCGAGGTCGTCAGTTATCAGAGCGTCGGCCGCCTCGAGTGCGGCCTGCGTTTCAGCGCCATCCATCGCGATGCCGACATCGGCGTAGGCCAGCGCCGGCGCGTCGTTGATGGCATCGCCGACCATCGCCACGAGGTGTCCTGGGCCTGCAGTTTGGCGATCGCCGCAACCTTGTCCTCCGGCATCAGATTGGCACGAACCTCATCGACACCGGGGCCTATTACGACAGGGTTCGCGGTTGCCAAGTTATCGCCCGTGAGCATGACGATCGCTTGACACCGCTGGCCTTGAGTCCGGCAAGCGCTTCGCGCGCACCGGGCCGCGACGTGTCGGCGATGAAGATGACGCCGACGAGTTCGTCATTGACTGCCACATGCACCGGTGTTTCGCCTCTCAGGTCGGCAGCGGCCGCAACGATCACAGCCGCTTCGCGCAACAAGGTCAGGTTACCGACCAGCACGCTCCTGCCTTCGACCATCGCCTTGGCACCCCGACCCTTCACCTGCTCGTACGCCTGCGGTTCCGGCACGCTCGTTGCCGAAACTCAGGCGGCTCGGCCTGACTCCGACGCGTTTGTGATCGACCCTGCCTGGCCGTGCGCAGGACAGACTCACCAAAACGAAAGTTCCTGCCTCACTTCTCCAGGGTCTTGCATGTCCGCCGCAGGCGCTGCTCAGCATCCTTTGCAACAGCCTGCACCTCGGGCTTGTTGACCATCTCCATCATCACCAGCGGATCGATGAATGCCACGGTGACGCGGCCTTCGGCTTCCTGACGTACGACCACGTTGCACGGCAGCAGCAAGCCGATGTCGGGGTCGACCTGCAAGGCCTTGTGCGCGAGCGGCGGATTGCAGGCACCCAGGATACGGTAGGGCGGCATGTCGACGCCGAGCTTTTCCTTCATCGCGCCCTGCACGTCGATATCGCTGAGAACGCCGAAGCCCTCCTGCTTGAGCGCAGCCATGACGCGCTCGAGGGCTGCGTCGAACGGAAGCTCGAGCGTCGCGTTGAATCCGTACATCGTGTGTCTCCTCAAGGGTCGATTGATAGGCTGATTGTGCTCGCCGGAGTGGCGAACGGGACGGGTCTGAGTCGTTCGCCATCAATCGGTTCCTGCCGATGTCACGGGAGACACGGACATGCGCCTCGACGGCAGTTCGTCAGCTTCGCCGCCGTCCCTCGGATCTGCCGGAAAACACAGCCGCGCCTCCAGCCCTGCACCCTGGCGAGGTGTCAGGCGCAGCTCGCCGCCATAGCGCCTCGCGATGGCATCGACGATGGACAGGCCCAGGCCACTGCCTTCATCGCCATTGACACTGCCGCTTCCACGTCGCCAGAACCGCTGCGCTGCCTGTGCCAGTTCAGCCGCGTTCATGCCCGGGCCTTCGTCGCGGACACAAAACGCCAACTGGCCCGGCAGCCGCTCGATCTGCAGCACGACCGCCCCTTGCCGGGGCGAATGGCGCAGCGCGTTGTCGAGCAGATTTCGCAATGCCGAGACCAGCAATGCCTCGGGCACTGCGAGACAGGCTGCCGAGGTCTGAGTCTCCAACTCGACATGGACGCCGGCGGCCGCGCCGTCGTGCGGGAGGCCGGCCGACGCATCGGTGATCGCCTGGCGCGCCGCATGCAGCGCATCGACGCGCACCGGAGCGTCCTGGTTCACCGGCCCTTCGAGCCGCGCCAGCAACAACAGTTGCTCGAGCGTGCGGTGCAGCCGCGCGACGCCGCGCTGCGCATTCGTCAGCGCCTCGCCGGCCGCGCCATGCAATCCAGCTTCACCGCATGCCAGGCGCAACACCTGCAGATGCGTCTTGATGGCGGTCAGCGGCGTTCGCAGTTCGTGCGCGGCGTCGTCGGTGAAGCGCCGCTCGCGCTCGATCGCGTCCTGCACGCGCAGCAGCAGGTGGGCAATGGTGTCGATCAGCGGCTGCAGCTCGGGCGGCGCGTCGATGGCCGGCAACGGCGCAGCGGCATCCGCGCGCCGGTTCAGCAGCGCCGTGCGCACCCGGTCGATCGGCGCGAGGCCTCGGCCGACGCCGATCCACAGCAGCACCAGACTGCCCGCCATCGCGACGGCGAACGGCACCGCCGCAGTGAGCGCGATCTCGCGCAGCAAGCCGTCTCGCGCATCCATGCGGTCGGCGGTGGCGATGCGCACCTCGCCCTCTTGCAGCACGTAGGTGCGCCAGGGTTTGCCGCCAAAGACGCGTGTGCTGTAACCCAGCGCCGCACCCTCCAACCCGGGGCTGGTGGCGGTGCGCGCGAGCGGCTGGATCGTCACTTTGCCGCGCACCAAGCTGACCTCGCACGCGAGGCCGTCGCGCGCCATCACGTCCAGCGGCGACGCAGGCCCGCTGACCTGGAGCCGCTCGGGCGGAAGACGCGCAACCAGGCCGGCCACCATGCGCGCCGAAGCGGCCAGGCGCTCGTCGAGGGCGCTGCGCAGTTGCTGGCGCACGTCCATGAACATCCACAGCGCGACGACGCTCCACAGCAGCGTCAGCGACATCCCGATGATGGCGACCAGGCGCAGGCGCAGCGTCATTGTTTCTCCTCGCCCGCCTCGCCGAACCGGTAGCCCAGGCCGCGCACCGTCTCGACGATGGCGCTGCCGAGCTTGCGGCGAAGGTGGTGGATGTGGACGTTCACCGCGTTGCTTTCCACGTCGGTCTCGAAGCCGTAGAGGTTGGCCTGGAGCTGATCGAGGCTGAGGATGCGGCCGGGGTTTTGCAGCAGCGCGCGCAGCAGCGCAAGTTCGCGCCGCGACAGGTCGACCAGCACGCCGCGCAGGCGAACCTCGCCCGCCGACGCGCTGAACGACAGGCCGCCATGTTCGACAAGGTCGCTGCTGCGGCCGCCAGCACGCCGCACCAGGGCATGCAGCCGGGCCACCAGTTCCTCCAGTTCGAAGGGCTTGAGCAGGTAGTCGTCGGCGCCGGCCCGCAGGCCTTCGACGCGGTGTTCGAGCGCATCGCGCGCCGTCAGCACCAGGACTGGGATGGACCGCCCCTGGGCGCGCCAGCGCGCCAGCAGCGACATGCCGTCTTCGTCGGGCAGGCCGAGGTCGAGCACGCAGACGTCGAAGTGCGACACGGCGAGCGCCGCACGCGCCTTCGCGGCGGTGTCGACGTGGTCCACGGTCAGGCCGAGCAGGCGCAGCCCGGCGACGATGCCGCTGGCGACGAGGCGGTCGTCCTCGATCAGCAAGACATGCACGGCAGGCTCTGCAGGGCGGCTGGCGCGGCTGACGCTGTTGAAGTCACTGACTCTACTGCCGCCGCTGGTCGAGCGAGCGCAGCACCAACACCAGCCCGAGACTCGCGAGCGGCATCGCAAACGGATGGATCAGCTCGGCGATGATCGGCGCCACGAGGAAGAACGAGTGCAGACCCCAGCCGTACAGCGAGCCCGCGCGCCGCACGTAGACGACCGCAGTCGGCAGCCGGGCCTGGCGTTGCGACGACGCCACCGGCAGAGACGTGACGAACCCAGCGTGGCTGAAATAGCGCATCGCTGTGGCCGAGCACACGTACGACGCAAACAGTGTCGTGAGCAACATCAGTTCGAGCACCAGCCCCGGCGACAAGCGGGTGATGCTGAACAAATCGAGCCTGCGCCCCGCGCCGGGCGCGCTCAGCGACAGGGTGCCCATCAGCGCCAGTGCGGCGGTGGACGCGCTGATCGTGGCCGACATCAGCGAGTTGCGCAGCGTCTGCACCGCGACGATCGCCGAGCCGCTCTGGCCCGACAGCGCGCGCGCCCACTCTTCGCGCGGCGCGGCATGCGCGGCGCGCGCCGTCGATTGCGGGTTGCGCCGCTCCGTCGCCCACAGGCGCAACTCGTAGCCTCCGATCAGCAGCACCGATGCGACGAGCGCGGCCCACGGCAAAATCAATTCCATGCCTCGATTGTGCTGGCTGGGCGTGCGAACCGCGAGAGCAGCCCCGCCGTGAAGGGGCGTTAACGTCGCCTTAATCGGCGCGTCGGACGATCACGATCCGGTGACGCCATGTCACGCCCCGCCGCCCCGACGTCACCCCGTGCCCCTATTTCCAGATCGCGTTCAAAGCACCCTGCGCGCTGCCCTCGCCGCGTTGTTGCTGCTGTCGGGCCTGGCCTGGCCAGCCCACGCCGCTGAAGAATTTTTGCAACCCGAGCAGGCGTTTCGCCTTGAAGTCGTGAGGTCCGGCGCCGACGAGTTGCGGCTGACCTGGTCCATCGCCCCAGGCTACTACCTGTACCGAGATCGGATGGCGGTCACAGCCTCCCCGCCCGGGACCCGCGTGGATGCCGAACTGCCGCCCGGCATTCGCAAAAACGATCTCAACTTCGGTGTCATGGAGGTCTACCACGAGGCGGTGACGATGAAGGTCTCGACCGCGGGGGCGGCTGCGCTCGACGTGACCTGGCAGGGCTGCGCCGATGCCGGGCTGTGCTATTCGCCGCAGACACAGACGATCCAGGTCGCCGCAGCCGCTGTCGCCGCCCCACCCGGCGCGGCAGCGCGGCCGGCCGACGCCGGTGCCGCCGGCCTGTGGACCGGCAGCATCGGCGGCCTCAGCAGCGACAGCCAGATCACGCAGTGGCTCGGCGAACGCTCGCTCGGCTGGACGCTGCCGCTCTTCTTCCTGCTCGGGATCGCGCTTGCCTTCACGCCCTGCGTGCTGCCGATGCTGCCCGTCGTCTCGGGCGTGGTCGTCGGCAGCCAGGCACCGCCGCGGCGCGCGTTCGCGCTGTCGATGGCGTTCGTGCTGCCGATGGCGCTGACCTATGCCGCGCTCGGCGTGGCGGCGGCGCTGGCCGGCGCGAACCTGCAAGCGATGCTGCAAAACCGCTGGACGATGCTAGGGCTCGGCGGCGTCTACACCGTGCTGGCGCTCGG
>JAYVTD010000497.1:0-11586 GCA_043774765.1 Rhizobacter sp.
TCGACGATCACCCGCTCCAAGTCAGCAGGCTTGACGGCCTTGATGTCCACGGCGCAGTCGATGGTGGCCTTGAACAATTGCTCGAGGCCGTCCTCGCCCAGCAGGCGCCGGAAGCGCCCGATCTGGGTGGCGTCGCATGGCAGGCGGGGCTCGTAGTAGTCCATGCCGCCGAAGAATTGCCACTGCACGTTCTCGGCCCAGCGTTGGACAAGCTCTTCGTCGCTGAGGTTGAAGCTGTTCTTCAAGTACAGCAGGCTGGCCATCAGGCGCACCGGCAAGCGCGGGCGGCCCGCCGGGCTGATGCCGCCACCGAACTCACCGGCAAACGCACCAGCCAGGTCCTCACCGGCAACCCGCTTGGCAGGCTTGGCCTGGTGCGCCAACTTGGGCGCCACAGCCGCCTCGATCGCCGCCCACGGCAGGCGCGTGGCCAGCACCGCCAGCGGATGCTTCAGGTCGATCATCTGGTCCAGGCGCGAGCGGAAGAAGTCGTCGGTGGCCATCGGCTGTGGTCCTCAAATCCCTCAGGAATTGATCACCATTGGAATGATTCCTGCGAGAAAGCACCATCCGAATTCACCCGAAAGTCGTTATAGAACAACAGCTTACGAGATTCGCAGAGCCGACTATTTAGGAGGGCTGCTTCGCAGCGATTGCAGCCAGTCGGCGCCGGCGGTCGTACTCACGGTATCCACCATCAAGCCGACGTTCGGTTCGGCCGCCTGCGCTTAACCGTGCGGCTGCAGTCCAAGGTGCAGCTGACCTTCGGGCTACAGTGGCGCGGTCTTGCATCCTCAGCGAGCGGTCCCAGTCAGTACAGCTGGCTCGAATCGACCCAAAGGCGCCGATCGAGGTCTTCGGGAGTGCGGACCGCTTGACCCGGCAAGCTAACGGTCGGCATTGGTCACAGGCGGCCCGGTTTCCTATGGCAGGTTCATGCCAGCCTATCTCGGTGCGAAGCGGACCCCAGTCGCGATCAAGCTTTCTCTAGCGGCAAGTTCAGATCTTGATCAGGACCTTGATGGCGTCGCGCGAATCCATGGCCTGATAACCCAGCGGCGTCTCGGGCAGGCTGACGTTGCGGTCGAACACGCGGCCCGGATGGATGCGGCCGTTGAGCACATCGGGCAGCAGTTCGTCAATGTAGGCTCGCACCGGTGCTGGACCGCCGCCGACGATGACGTTCTTGTAGAAGGTTGGGCCGGCCGGAATGCTCTCGTAGTGGGGAACACCGACGCGTCCGATCGCGCCGCCAGGCCGGGCGATGGCCACGGCCGTGGCCATCGACGGTTCCGCCCCCACGCACTCCAGCACCGAGTGAGCGCCCTCGCCGCCGGTCAGCTCCATGACCCGCGCGATGGCGTCGTCACCGCGTTCGCTGACGATGTCGGTGGCGCCGAACTCCCGTCCGAGCGCGATGCGGTCCGGATGCCGGCCCAGCAGGATGATGCGTTCGGCGCTCAGGCGCTTGGCGGCGATCACACCACAAAGTCCGACGGCGCCATCGCCGATCACGGCCGCTGTTTGACCAGGCGCCACGCGGGCGACGCGGGCTGCGTGGTGACCGGTACCCATCACATCGGACAGGCACAGCAGCGAGGCCCACAGGGCCGGATCGATTGTCTGCCCCAGCGCGAAGAGCGTGCCATCGGCGTGGGGCACCCGCAGCGCCTCGGCCTGCGCACCATTGAAGCCGCCGTAGCCGAAGAAGCCGCCGTGCACGCAGGCGGTTTGGAGCCCTTCGTGGCAGAAGTGGCAGCTGCCGTCGGAATAGGCGAACGGCATGATGACGGTATCGCCGACGCGGATGCGGGAGACGCTGCGCCCCACTGCCTCGACCACGCCGATGGCTTCGTGCCCCATGCTCTGGCCGCCCTCGGTACGGGCCATGTCGCGGTACGGCCAGAGGTCACTGCCGCAGACGCAGGCCAGCGTCACGCGAACGACGGCATCGGTGGATTCGATCAACACGGCATCGGGAACCTTGACGACGCGCACGTCGTGCGCTGCATACATGACGGTGGCTAACATGGCTGCTTCTCCAAATGAACTGTGGGGGGAGGACGGACTCGACAGCAGGGTGGGGCCTGTCAGCGTTCCGGACCGCGCGCCGCCGAACCGAGGCCTTGCGGGCCGCGAGATCCGGGAGCGCTTTCATGGTGCAAGCACTTCGATTCTGACGTTCACCGGCCCAGGGCGTCGCATGGCGTTCAACCCCGAATCGAGCCGACCGAGGCGAACCAGGCCGCTGGAGAAGCCGAAGTCCTTGTGAAAGATCGCCAGATTTCCCCAGGGGGCGTAGTAGGCGATGTCACCCGCCGAGGGCTGGTATCCGTCGAGCGCCCCGTGGGTCGACAAGCGGCCCGGCAAGTCGGCGATCTTCTCGGTCGCCGCGTAGTCCTTCAGCATCAGATACAGCGGCAGAAGTGCTGCAAACTGCCGCGCGCTTTCGTTGTCGTCCAGCGTGGCGGTGGCGATCACGGTGTCGCTCACCAGCATTCGAATTTTCATGATGCGGGTCTGCCCTGGAGAAGTCGTTCAAGACGTCTGCGGGCCGCCACGGATGTCGGCAACAGAGGCTGCCGTGGCTGGCGCCCAGACCGGCGACAGCATCAGCCAGCTGAAAAGCTTCCGCCTGCCAGGGGCGAAGGTCAAGGAGTAGGCCATTGTGTCCTGGAGCTCAGGTGGGTTGCGTGTCGGAACGTGCCGTCGAACGCACCAGCACCGCGGCGATCAAGAGCAAGCCGGCACTGACGGCGAAGGTGCCCGTGGGTCCGTTCCAGTCGAACAGCGCGCCGCCGACCGTGGCGCCAAGCCCGATCGAAAACTGAACAACGGCCACCATCAGGCCGCCCCCTGCTTCGGCGTCCAGCGGCAGCGCGCGAGCCACCCAGATCAACCAGCCCACCGGCGCGGCCGTAGCGACGAGCCCCCAGACCGCAAGTAGCAGGGCCGTGGTGATCACTGAGGGCCCGACGGCGGTCAGCGCCACGGCGATCGCGGACATCACGACAGGAATGACGATCAGCGTGCGGTAGAAGCCCGCCTTCAGGACACGACCGATCAGCACCGTGCCGACGAAGCCCGCCATACCCATCGCCAACAGGATCAGCGACAGCGTGGCCACGTCGACCCGCGTCACCGTTTCCAGGAACGGCCGCACATAGGTGAAGAGTGCAAACTGGCCCATGAAGAAAAGGCCAACCGCCAGCATCCCCAGACGGACCCTCCGTTGCCTCAAGAGCCGGAAGACGTTGCCAGAGCGCAGCACGCCCGTTGAGGCGGCCATCGCCGGCAGACTGAACCACTGCCAGGTGAACGCCGCCAACGCAATCGGCACCAGGCAGAAGAAGGCACCGCGCCAGCCGAACACGGCGGCGAGCGTGCTGCCCAGCGGCGCGGCGATGACCATGGCCAGCGCATTACCGCCGTTGAAGATCGCCAGCGCATGCGGCACCTCGGCCGCCGGCACCAGTTGCATGGCGGTGGCAGCCGACATCGACCAGAAACCGCCAACGACGACGCCGATGAGCGCCCGGCCGACCATGTAGCTTGGGTAGCCGGGGGCAAGCGCGACGATGACACCAGACAGGCCCATCAGCGCCGTCAGGCTCAGCAGCAGCGTCTTGCGGTCGACCCTTCCAGCGACGACCGGGATGAACAGACTCGCAAGCACCGCGAAGGCGCCGGAGATGGCGATGCCCTGCCCGGCAAGCCCCTCGGTGACGCCGAGATCGGCCGCCATGGGCGACAGCAGGCTGACGGGCATGAACTCCGAGGCGATCAGGGCGAAGACGCACAGTGCCATCGCGTAGACACCCCCCCAATGAGCGGGCTGCGTGCCTTCGCCGGGACTGGCGAAGGCGTCGCCCGTCGTGGCGCTGATGCTTCGTGCTGTCATCAGGTTACGGGCTGCGCGAGGTGTCTGCCGAAGAACGCCGTGAGCTCGTCCCACGGGATCAGGTTCACGCGGTCGTACAGGTCCACATGGCCGGCGCCGGGGATGATGTGCAGTTCCTTCGGTTCGGCTGCGCGCTTGTAGGCGTCTTCGCTGAACTCCCGCGAATGCGCCTGGTCGCCGGTGATGAACAGCAGCGGACGCGGCGAGATGGTCTCGATGTCGTTGAACGGGTAGAAGTTCATGAACTTCACGTTGCTGGCCAAGGTCGGGTGGGTGGTGGTCAGCTTCGACCCACCCTTGGGCGTGAACTCGCCACGGCGCGTGCGATAGAAGTCGAAGAACTCGCTTTGAATGGGGTGGGTGTCTGCTGCCAGCGCATGCACGGTCCCGCCGGTGTACTGGACAGCACCACCAGCGAACTCCACGTCACGCTGCGCGGCGGCTGCCGCGATGATCTGCTTGCGCTGCTCGACCGTTTGCCAGCGGTTCAGCGCATCCCGGTTGGCCGCGCCCATGTCGTACATGCTGACCGTCGCGATGGCCTTCATGCGCGGGTCGATCTTGGCGGCGCTGATCACGAAGCTGCCGCTGCCGCAGACGCCGATGGCGCCGATCCTGCTCCGATCGACGAAGGACTGGGCACCCAGGAAGTCCACGGCGGCACTGAAGTCTTCCGCGTAGATGTCGGGCGCGACGGCGTTGCGGGGTTGGCCGCTGCTCTCACCCCAGAAAGACAGGTCCAGCGACAGCGTGACGAAGCCCCGCTCGGCCATCTTGGTGGCGTACAGGTTGGCGCTCTGTTCCTTCACCGCGCCCATCGGATGCCCGACGACGATCGCAGGGTGCTTGTGGCGGCGGTTGAAGGTCTTGGGGACGAACAGGTTGCCAGCCACAGTCATCTGGTACTGATTCTTGAAGCTCACTTTCTGGACGGTGACGTTGTCGCTGCCGTAGAAATTGTCGGCACCGCCGGGCCCCACCGTGGGCGCCATCGTGGCAGCGGGCGTTGCCGCGCCCGCTGCGCCGGCGAAGGTCGCAAGCGTGCCCGCGCCGGCCACGCCGGCCGCGCTCAGGGCAGCTGCATGCAGGAACTCGCGGCGGCCGGGGACGAGGTCAAGCGATTCGGTGCCCGCCCGGGCGCTGTCGTGTAATGCATGGTTCATGTCGGAACTCCGGTTGATGGGGACAGTCTGCCGCCCACACGCGCCCATGACTAGATAACTAATGCTTAAAGCATTTGTTAGTATTTCTAATTAGTAGCGCACAGTGCGAGGACCGGAATGGCACGACGCAACCTCAACGACCTGCTTGCCTTCGTCACCGTGGCGCGCGAAGGCAGCTTCACGCGGGCGGCCGGCACGCTCGGCGTCACGCCCTCGGCGCTGAGCCAGGCGATTCGAGGGCTGGAGGAGCGCTTGCAGATCCGGCTGCTGACGCGCACCACGCGCAGCGTGGCCACGACGACTGCGGGCGAGCGCCTGATGCAGGCGATCGGTCACCGCTTCGACGAGATCGAATCCGAACTGGATGCCTTGACGGAACTGCGCGACAAACCCGCGGGCACGGTGCGGATCACTTGTGGCGACAACGTGCTGCACAGCGTGCTGCTGCCCAAGCTCACACCCCTGATCCGCGAGTACCCGGACATCACGCTGGAATTCGACATGAGCTACGGCTTTCGCGACATCGTGGCCGACCGCTTCGATGCTGGCGTACGCCTCGGGAACACGATCGACAGGGACATGATCGCCATGCCCATAGGCCCGTCGCTGCGCATGGCGGTGGTGGCTTCACCCGACTACTTTGCCGTTCGCCCCGCTCCCAAAACGCCGCAGGAACTGACGGCACATCGATGCATCAATCAACGCATGCTGACCTCTGGGGGGCTTTACGTGTGGGACTTCGAGCGACGAGGCCGTCAGGTCAATGTCCGCGTGGATGGACCCCTCATCTTCAACACGGCCCCGCCGCAGGTGGACGCTGCGCTCGCGGGATTGGGGCTGGCGTTGCTGCCGGAGGACGAAGTGGCGGCACACATCGAAGCAGGGCGGCTGGTGCGCGTGTTGCAGGACTGGTGCCCGCTGTTCGCCGGTTACCACCTCTACTACCCCAGCCGACGTCAACCGTCGCCAGCTTTTTCGCTGGTGGTGGACGCTCTTCGCGTCCGTGCACCTCGATAAAGGAGACGGGGCCTGAGTGGTCCATCCCGGGCGCTGAGTGGCCCCACGATGGCGCAGAGGTGCTGGCGCTGCTGCGAGCGGCGTCGATAGTCTGTGACCGCACTGCACTGAAACCTGTCGGTGCGACGGCGATCTTCGAACCATGATGAACGGCCGGAACTGGCCGAGGCCGTGTGAAAACTCGGTCGACGTGTAATTTCCGGCGTCATCGAACCCCTCCCGCGATGCCGATCGTCGATCCTGGGCCGTTCTGGAAGGTCGACCTTGCGCTCGACCGCGTGATGACCGCGTTTTTACACAGCCTCGGCCGGGACCGGGTATCCCCAGGGGGCGCCGCAAGCTGACTTTTGCCGGTAGGGTTCTCGCCCCGAAGGTCGGCTTCCTGGCGCCGCCTCGTACTCACACAGTCGGCCATTTCCAGACACCCGCGAACGGCGGCTGTAGAGGCGCTCGCTGCCAGCACCGCTGGACAAATTGAAGACCGTCAGGTCGTCAATGTCGCCGGGTTCGGACATGACCAAGGCTGGCCACTCCTGACTTTGCGCGCATCCCGGTCCAGTGCGGTACAGGCCGAGACAGCAGCTCATCCTCTGAAGCGCTGTTGGGCAGGGCTGCGGGCAGTTGGCGGAGGACTCACCAGAACCAACTGGTTCTATTGACAGAACCAATATGCACGCCTAAGGTCCTGTCCATGTCGCCCCGTGCCGCTACCGCCCCTGCGTCGAAGTCGCCCGCGGCGTCGGGGCCGATTCCCCTGCTGCACCGCTATCACCACACCCACCTGTTGCTGCGCAGGCGCATCCTGGACGGGCAGTACCCCCGTGATTCGCTGCTGGCGGGCGAGCGTCAACTGGCGGCCGAGTTCGGCGTGGCGCGAGTCACCGTTCGCTCGGCGCTGGCCGCTCTTCAGCGCGAAGGTCTGGTCCGCCGCGAGCAAGGTCGCGGCACCATCGTCGCCGGCTGTCAGCCCCGCGCGGCCGTGGCGGCCAGCGAGGAACTCGACGCCTTCGACGTGCTGTTCGAGAGCATCCTGAACATCGGGCAGCACAGCCGGGCCCGCGTGCTGGCCATGCAGACCGTGCCGGCACCCGCGGCGGTCGTCGACGCACTGGCGCTGGCCGCGGGCGCGGCCGTTTGCCGCATCGTGCGCTTGCGCAAGAGCCTGGGTACCCTGCGCACCGTCTCCTACAGCACGGCCTGGCTGCCGGCTGCCGTGACGGTCGGGTTGACAAGCCGCGAACTGGGCGCTCGCCCGCTGCTCATCTGGCTGCAGGCCCAGGGCCTGCGTGTCGAGCGAGCCGACGAGACCCTGTCGGCCTGCGCCGCCGACGTCGAGGTGGCGCTGGCGCTGGGCGTTCCCGTGGGCAGCCCCCTGCTGGCGGTGCGCCGGACCCTGTTCGATCAACACGGGATGCCCTTGATGCTGTTCGAAGGCCAGTTCCGGCCCGAGCGCTACCAGTACCGGCTGCAGTTGGCGCGCGAGCCGCGCAGCGCTCGCATCCGCGTCGTCATCGACGGTGCATGACGGGTCCGTCGCGCCGCATTTCACCAGTCCACTTTCTTTGCCCGCACCACAACCCGAACGGAGACACCCCATGAAAACAACACACATCGCGGCCTGCATCGCGGCCGCGGCCAGCCTGCTGGCCGCCCCGGTGGTGCTGGCCCAGAGCTTCCCCAGCAAGCCGATCCGCCTGGTCGTGGGTGCGTCGCCGGGCGGCAGCACCGATACCCTGGCGCGCGAGATCGCGCAGGACATGACCCGCATCCTCGGTCAGACGGTAATCGTCGACAACAAGCCCGGTGCCGGCGGCAACATGGCGGCGCAGGACGTCGCCCGCTCGGTGCCCGATGGGCACACGCTGCTGGTCTGCTTCACCAGCCACACGATGAACGCGTCTCTGTTCAAGAAGCTGCCCTACGACCCGGTGGCCGACTTCACGCCCATCACGCTGCTGGCCAAGGTCTCCAGCGTGCTGGTGACGCGGTCCGACTTTCCGGCCAAGGACGCGCGCGAGCTGGTGGCGCGCGGCAAGGCCAGCAAGCAGGGGCTGAGCTTCGCGATCGGTGGCCTCGGCTCGTCGCTACACATGGACACCTACGAGTTCGCCAAGGCATCGGGCATCACGGTGGCGCAGATTCCCTTCAAGGGCACTTCGCCCGCCCTGGGCGACGTGATGGCCGGGCACGTCGACCTGATGTTCGCGCCCGTGGCCGGCGCCCGCCCCCTGCTGCAGTCCGGCAAGCTGCGCGCGCTGGCGGTGACGGGCCCGAAGCGCCTGACCGCGCTGCCCGACGTGCCGTCGATCACCGAGGCCGTGCCCAGTTTCACCACCAACTTCGGCTGGTTCGGCGTGCTCGGCCCCGCCAAGCTGCCGGCTGACGTGACCAGCAAGCTGCACGCCGCCATCGTGCAGGCGCTGCAGTCGCCCAAGCTCAAGGGCCGCCTCGAAGGCGACGGCAGCGCGACTGATGGCAGCGGCACTGCCGAGTTCACGGCCTTCCTCAAGGCCGACATGAAGCACTGGGCCTCGCAGGTCCAGGCCTTCGGCATCCAGCCCGAATGAGCGCCGATCAAGGACGAACCACCATGCGCAAGACCACCCGCCTCAAGCAACTCGTCCACGCCCCCGAACTGCTGGTGATGCCCGGCGCCTGGGACCCGCTGTCGGCGCGCGTCATCCAGGACGCCGGCTACCCGGCCGTGCAGTGCTCGGGCTTCGCGATGTCGGTCACCCACCTGGGGCTGCCAGACTACAGCTTTCTGTCGTTCTCGGACATGCTGGCGGTGACGCAGAAGATCGTCGACGCCGTCGACTTGCCCGTGATGGCCGACGGTGACACTGGCTTCGGCAATGCCGTCAACGCCTGGTACGCGGTGCGCGCCTTCGAGCGCATCGGCGCGGCGGGCATCAACATCGAGGACCAGGTGATGCCCAAGCGCTGCGGTCACCTCGACGGCAAGGCCATCGTGCCGCTGGACGAGGCGGTGGCCAAGATCCGCGCCTGCGCCGAGGCGCGCACCGACCCCGACTTCGTCATCAACGCCCGCACCGACGCGCTGGCGGTGGCCGGCATCGACGAGGTGATCCGCCGTGGCAACGCCTATCTGGAAGCCGGGGCGACGCTGGTCTTCATTGACGGCATGACGTCGCGCGAGCTGACCGAGCAGGCCGTGCGCGGCATCAAGGGGCCGGTCTCGATCAACCTCGTCGAAGGCGGGCGTTCGCCCGACGACTTCGGTTTTGCCGAGATGCAGGCCGTGGGCGTGGCGCGCGTGAGCCTGCCGCTGACGCTGATGCTGGGCGCGCTGCACGGCATGCGCCAGGCGCTGAACGCCGTGCGCGCCCACGGCGGCATCGCGGGCAGCGCACCGCTGGTGGCGCCCTTCGCCGACTTCAAGCGCCTGGCAGGCTTCGATGAGGTCTTTGCTCTCGAACAGCGCTACCTGTCGGGCCTGGCCGCACCCGTGGCAGGGGCTGCGGCGTGATGCAGTCGAAGACGCAGCCCCAGACGGTCATCGACCGCATCTGGAACGCCCATGTCGTCGCCGACCTGGGCGGTGGCCAGACGCTGCTGCACATCGACCGCATCCTGCTGCACGAGCGCACCGGGCCGGCGCTGCTGGCAGGGCTGGCGGCAGCGGGGCGCCGCCCGGCCCATCCGGGCAGGATCTTCGGCACCATGGACCACATCGTCGATACCTTCCCCGACCGCAGTGAACGCACCCGCTTCGCGGGCGGCGAGACCTTCATCACCGCCTTCCGCCAGCGCACGCATGAGGCTGGCGTGCAGCTCTTCGACCTCGACGACCCGCGCCAGGGCATCGCGCACGTGGTCTCACCTGAACAGGGCATCGCGCTGCCGGGCTGCACGCTGGTCTGCCCCGACAGCCACACCTGCACGGTGGGCGGGCTGGGTGCGCTGGCCTGGGGCATCGGTTCGACCGAAGGCGAGCATGCCGTGGCCACGCAGACGCTGGTGCGCCCGCGCGTGCGCCAGATGCAGGTGCGCTTCGATGGCCGCCTGCCGGCGGGCGTGGGTGCCAAGGACATGGTGCTGGCGCTGATCGCCCGCTTCGGTGTCACCGGTGGCCAGGGCTGCGCGCTGGAGTTCAGCGGCGAGGCCGTGCGCGCGCTGGGCGTCGAGGCGCGCATGACGCTGTGCAACATGGCCGTGGAGTTCGGCGCCTGGACGGGCCTGGTGGCGCCCGACGAGCGCACCATCGAATGGGTGGCCGGCCGCCCGTACAGCCCGCGCGGCAAGATGTTCGAGCAGGCCGCAGCCCATTGGCGCAGCCTGGTGTCTGACGACGACGCCGCCTGGGACGAGCGTCTGGCGCTCGACGTGTCGATGCTCGCCCCCCAAGTCACCTGGGGCACCAGCCCCGAGCAGGCGGTGGCCGTCGACGCCGCGGTGCCCGACCCCGGGCGCGAACCCGATGCCCCCAATCGAGCGGCGCAAGAACGCGCATTGGCCTACATGGACCTGCAACCCGGCCAGCCGCTGCAGGGCCTGAAGATCGACGCGGCCTTCATCGGCTCGTGCACCAACAGCCGCCTGCCCGACCTGCGCGAGGCCGCCGCCGTGGTGCGGGGTCGCCATATCGCACCTGGCGTGAAGGCGCTTGTGGTGCCGGGCTCGATGACGGTGCGCGCAGCCGCCGAGGCGGAGGGGCTCGACCGCGTCTTCACCGACGCCGGCTTCGAGTGGCGCAAGAGCGGCTGCTCGTTGTGTTTTTATGCGGGTGGCGACGACTTCGGTGGCGCGCGGCGCGTCATCAGCAGCACGAACCGCAACTTCGAAGGCCGCCAGGGGCCGGGCGTGCGCACCCACCTGGCCAGCCCGGCGACCGTGGCCGCATCGGCACTGGCCGGTTGCATCGCCGACCCACGCCGACTGCAAGGGCACTGAGCCATGGAAGCCTGGACACGCATCGAAGGGGTCGCCGCGCCGCTGCTGCGGCCGAACATCGACACCGACATCATCATCCCGTCGCGGGAGATCACCTCGCCCGAGCGCACGGGCTACGCCGACAAGCTGTTCGCGCCCTGGCGCTACCTTGGCACCGATCGGCGCGAGAACCCAGACTTCGTGCTCAACCGCGAGCCCTTCCGAGCTGCGCAGATCCTGATCACGGGCGAGAACTTTGGGTGCGGCTCATCACGAGAAATGGCCGTTTGGGCGCTTCGGCAGTTCGGCATCCGCTGCATCGTCGCACCGTCCTTCGGCGCCATCTTCCGCAACAACTGCGTTCGCAACGCGGTGCTGCCGATCGAACTTCCAGCCGCGCTCGTACACCGCCTTGGCGCTGTCTCCGAAGCACATCCGAAGGGCTGGGTAGTCGACCTCGAAGCCTGCGAACTGGCCGAGCCCGACGGTTGTGCTCACGCCTTCACCGTCGACGCCAGGGAGCGCGTGATCCTGCTTTCTGGCCTGAATGCGATCGATTTGACTTGGCAGCGGCGCACGCAGATCGAGCTCTTTGAACGCGATGACCGGTTG
>JAYVTD010000498.1:0-2821 GCA_043774765.1 Rhizobacter sp.
TTCAGTGGCTTGCGCGCCGCAACGTCCTGCTGTCGCTCGCCTTCTTGGTCCGACCGACATCAACGTGTCGCTCGCAGAGGGCACACGTTCACCGTTGAGCGACAACTCATCTCCCACCCGCTGACCTTCGCTCCTTCTCAGCCTTTTATCGATGCAGAGTTGCCAAGGCTCACCCGGCCTTGCTGCAGAATCGTTCAATGAAAAAAGCGCGTGCGTTGATCGTCGCCCTGATGTTCGCTTTGGCGAGTCTGGTAATCACCCCCCACGACACGCGCGCGGCCGGGCTGTGGCTGGGTACGCGTCTGGCGCTGGAGCGCGGCGTGTCGTGCAGCCAGAAGCCGAGCCTGTCGATCGACAGCGGCGCCGGTGACCCGCGGCCGATGGGCGAAGACTGCCTGAACCTGAACCTCTGTACACCGCGCGCCGACCTCGGCGACGTGACGATCTTCGGGCAATCGGCCGGAGCCGAAAACGTGCTCGCGCTGCTCGCGCCGACTTCATGAAAACACGCGTCAACACTTTCATCGGCACGCTGAAGGTGCCCGGCAGTTTCACAGCGGCACACTGACGAAAAGGGCCGATCGATGTTGCAAGGCACGCAGGCATGGCCCGCAGAAGCGGCCGCGCGTTATCGCAGCGAAGGCCTCTGGGAAGACACCTGCCTGTTCGATCTGCTGAGCCAGGCAGCGCGCAACCACCCTGACAAGACCGCCCTCGTCGCGGGCGACCAGCGTTTCAGTTATGCGCATCTGGAGCGCGATGCCTTGCGCCTGGCTGCGCGGCTGATCGCGCTCGGCATCGGGCCGCTCGACCGCGTGGTGGTCCAGCTGCCGAACACTCCCGAGTTCGTGCTCGTCTACTTCGCGCTGGTGCGTATCGGCGCGATCCCGGTGATGGCCTTGCGTGCGCACCGCCAAGCGGAAGTGCGCCACTTCCTGGCCGCATCGGGCGCGAAGGCTTATGTGATCCCCGACCGCCTCGGCTCGTTCGACTACCGGGCGATGGCACAAGCCCTTTGCGCCGATGCGCCGCATCTGCAGCACGTGATCGTGGTGGGTGAAGCGCAGGGTGATCAACGCGCTTTTGCGTCGCTGATGCAAGAGGCGCCGGGCGAAGCCGAACGTCTGGCGCTCGACGCCACCCGCCCCGAGCCCGGCGAGGTGGCGACCATGCTGCTCTCGGGCGGCACGACCTCGATGTCGAAGCTGATTCCGCGCACCCACCGCGACTACGTGCTCAACGCCCGCCTGTGTGCAAAAGCGGCGGGCTTCGATGCGCACACCGTGTTGATGGCGCTGCTGCCGCTCGGCCACAACTACAACCTCGCGTCGCCCGGTTTGCTCGGCGCCTTCAGCGCCGGCGGCACGGTCGTGCTGGCGCCATCGACCGATGCCGACAGTGTGTTTGAACTCGTGCAGCGCGAGCGTGTGAGCGTGATCGCCGCCGTGGTGCCGTTGATCGTGAACTGGCTCGGCTCGGCCGCGCCAACGCGTTACGACCTGTCGTCGTTGAAGGTGATCCAGAACGGTGGCGCGCGCCTGGCGCCCGAGTTGCGCAGCCGCCTGCGCGAACGTTTTTTGTGCACACCGCAAGAGATCTACGGTACCGCCGAAGGCCTGATCAACATGACACGCTTGGGCGACGCTGACGAACTGTTGCTTCACAGCTCGGGCATGCCGGTGAGCGAGGCTGACGAGCTCCGCGTCATTGACGAAGAAGGCAACGAGCTGCCCGACGGCGATGCCGGCGAACTGATCACGCGCGGGCCGTACACGATCTGCGGCTACTACAACGCCCCCGAGAAGAACCTCGAAGCCTTCACGCCCGACGGCTTCTACCGCATGGGCGATATCGTGCGCAAGCGTGGCCGCCACGTCTGGGCCGAAGGCCGCAAGAAAGACATGATCAACCGCGGCGGCGAGAAGATCAGCTGCGAAGAAGTCGAGAACCTGATCTTCGCGCACCCGAAGGTGAAAGCGGTGACGCTGGTCGCGATGCCCGACCCGGTGTTCGGCGAAAAGGCCTGCGCATTCGTGATCTCCCAGCCGGGCGCGCAGCTCGGCTTCGACGAGCTGATCACCTTCCTGAAGCAGCAGCAGATCGCCACCTTCAAACTGCCCGAGCGGCTCGAGATCGTGGCCGAATTCCCGATCAGCCCGGTCGGCAAGATCCTCAAGCGCCAGCTGCGCGACCAGGTGGCCAGCACACTCGAACAGGAGCGTGGCGCATGAAGACCCTGATCCTCGGCGCCGGCCCGGCCGGTCTGTATCTGGCTTACCTGCTCAAACGCCAGAACCCGTTGGACGAGATTCGGATCGTCGAGCAGAACCCGGCCGATTCGACTTTCGGATTCGGTGTGGTCTTCTCGGACCGCGCGCTCGACTTCCTGCGCGACGACGACGCCGAGACCCACGGCCTGATCGTGCCCGGCATGCAGCGCTGGACCGACCTCACGCTGGTCCACCGCGGCGAGCGGGTCACGATCGACGGCGTCGGCTTCGCGGCGATCGGCCGTCTGCAGTTGCTGCAGCTGATGCAGCAGCGCCTGCTGAGTGTCGGCGTCACGCCCGAGTACCGGCACACCGTGAGCGACGAGCGCGAGCTCGCGGGCCATGACCTCGTCGTCGCCGCCGACGGTGCCAACTCGTTCGTGCGTCGTGGTCTCGAACGCGAGTTCGGCACGCGCATCGAGCCGCTCGCCAACAAGTTCGCCTGGTACGGCACGACGCAGCGTTTCGAGACCCTGAGCCAGACTTTCTTGAGCACCGAGGCCGGCAGCTTCAACGCCCACCACTATCGTTATTCCGACACGATGAGCACC
>JAYVTD010000499.1:0-3565 GCA_043774765.1 Rhizobacter sp.
CACCTTCCAGCACGTTGGCGGCGCCGACAAACTGCGCCACGAAGCGTGTGGCCGGGGTGTTGTAGACCTCCTGCGGCGTGGCCACCTGCTCGAGCCGGCCCTTGTTGAAGACACCGATGCGGTCGCTCATCGACAGCGCCTCGTGCTGGTCGTGGGTGATGAAGATGAAGGTGATACCGAGCCTGCGCTGCAGGGCCTTCAACTCGCTTTGCATCTGTTCGCGCAGCTTCAGGTCGAGCGCGCCCAGCGGCTCGTCGAGCAACAGCAGTTGCGGCTGTCCGACGAGTGCACGCGCCAGCGCCACGCGCTGGCGCTGGCCGCCCGAGAGCTGTGCCGGCCGCCGGTCGCCCACGCCCGGCAGCTGCACCAGATCGAGCAGCTCGTCGGCGCGTGATTCACGCAGCTTGCGCGGGACCTTGCGCACCATCAGCGCGTAGGCCACGTTGTCGCGCACGCTCATGTGCGGAAACAGCGCGTAGTCCTGGAACACGGTGTTCACCGGCCGCGCATAAGGCGGCTGCAAAGACACGTCCTGCCCGCCGATGAAGATGCGCCCGGCGCTGGGCAGCGTGAAGCCGCCGATCATGCGCAGCACGGTCGTCTTGCCCGAGCCCGAAGGCCCGAGCAAGGTGAAGAACTCGCCGGCTCCGACCTTCAGGTCGACACCGTCGACCGCGTGCACCGCCTGCGGGCCGGTGCCAAAGACGCAGGAGACGCGTTCGAGGCTGACCGCCGCGCTCACCGCCCGCCCAGAACCGCGATGTAGTCAGAAGCCCATTTGTGGTATGGCACACAGGCGTTGTTCTGGCTCTTGCACTGCGTGACCGGGGTGCGCCAGAAGCTGATCTTGTCGAAGTCGTTGTAGCCCTGGCGCGCGCAGCCATCGTCGCCCAGCAATTTGTTGCCCTTGCACGCGGCGGGCACCGAAGGCACGGCACCGAACCAGGCCGACAGATCACCCTGCAGCTTCGGGCTGAGCGTGTGCTCCATCCACATGTAGGCGCAGTTGGGGTGCTTGGCCTCGACGTGCAGCATGGTGGTGTCGGCCCAGCCGCTGGCGCCTTCCACCGGCACCACGGTGGCCACGGGTTGATTCTTGCTCTTCAGGATGTTGCTCTGGAACTGCCACGAACCCGAAGCCACCACGCCTTCGTTGGTGAAGTCGTCGATCTGCACGAAAGCGTCGTGCCAGTACTTGCCGACGATCTTGCGCTGGCCGCGCAGCAGGTCGAGCGCGGCCTTGTACTGGGTCTCGTTCAGCTCGTAGGGGTCGACGATGCCGAGCGCCTTGTTGTGGTGGCGCAGGTAGAGGGCGGCGTCGGCGATGTGGATCGGGCCGTCGAAGGCCTGCACCCGGCCCTTGTTGCTCTTGCCGTCGGGCAGGTTCATTTCCTTGAACACCACCTCCCAGCTGGTCGGCGGTTTGTCGCCGAAGACCTTGGTGTTGTACATGAGCACGTTCCAGCCCCACACGTAGGGCACGCCGTAGTGCTGGCCGTTGTCGTAATGCCAGGGAGCCTTCTGCAGCCGTGGGTCGACTGTCTTGTAGCTGGGGATCAGGTCGACGTTGACCGGCTGCACCTTCTTGCCGCGGATCAGCCGCGTGCTGGCGTCGCCGCTGGCGGTGACCAGGTCGAAGCCGCCCTCGTTCATCAGGGCCACCATCTCGTCGCTGGTGCCGGCGGTCTTCACGTTGACCTTGCAGTTGGTCTTCTTCTCGAACTCGGTCACCCAGTCGAAGTCTTTGCTGGTGGCACCCCGTTCGATGTAACCCGCCCAGGCCACGATGTCGACCTGGCCTTCACCCTTGCCCAGCTTCTGCAGCGGGGCTTTCTGCGCCGACACCACGGTGTGGGCAACGAGGCTGGCGGCGGCCACGACGGCCAGGGCAAAAGTGCGCACGGTGCGGTTCGGCATGTGATCTCCAGAAGGGGTTGGTTCCGAAGGTCGCACGATAGGAGCCCTGGCCAAGCTCTGTGAATTTCAATCCACAGGCGCTCGGCTATCTGAAAAATCGAGCGCTCGGGTTAACGAGAGCCTGCAGCCGAGCCACGCTCTGCCGAAGCCCTGGAAGAACGACACCACCAGCGCGTGGGCCGAGGGCGCGTCGGGCGCATGCGCCGGCAACAGCCGCGCCATGAACTCGTGTTGCTGCCAGCGGAACAGCACGCCACCGAAGTCGAAGACGGGGTTCACGCAGGCGCGATGTTCATTTGGATCAGCCGGAACGCTGGCACCGGGCGGGCAAAGCCCTTCAGCACCAGGTCGCCCGCCGGCTCGGTGCGGCAGCCCGCATCGAGCGCGCCGAGCACGCGCTGCGACAACAGCACCTCGCCGCCGCCCGCCTCGCCGCACAGCCGCGCGGCAAGGTTGGTCACGGTGCCGATGGCGCCGTAGTCGATGCGCCCCTCGAAGCCGATGCCGCCGATGGTGGCAAAGCCCTGTGCGATGCCCACGCCCATCAACAGGTTGTAGCCGCGCTTCTTCCAGCCGGCAGCCAGGAGCGCCACCTCGCGCTGCAGCGCCAGCGCCATGCGCGCAGCGCGCGGCGCCGGGTCGGCAATGGGCACCGGGTCGTTGAAGAAGACCATGATGCCGTCGCCCGTGAAACGCTCCAGCGTGCCCTCGTGTTCGAGGATCAGCCGGCCCATTGCCGCGTGGTATTCAGCGAGCACGCCCATCACCTCTTCGGGGTCGGCCGTCTCAGTGAAGGCGGTGAAGCCGCGCAGGTCGAGGAAGACGACGGTGATCTCGCAGCGGTGGCTCTTCAAGGGGTCGTCGGCCCCGCCGGCGACGATCAGTTCGGCCAGCTGCGGTGAGAAAAAGCGCTTCAGTCGGCTTGCCCTTTCCAGCTGCTGCGCGCCATCGGCCACGCGCTGCGCCAGCGTGCGGTTCCACTCGGCGAGTTCGGCCTTCTGGCGCTGCACCTCGTCGTACAGCGCCTTGATGCGCAGCAGCGAGCGCACGCGTGCCAGCAGCTCGGCCTGGTTCACCGGCTTGCTCAAGAAGTCGTCCGCGCCGGCGTCCAGCCCCTTGGCGCGCTCCGTCGCCGGGTCGAGCGCGGTCACGAGCACCACCGGCAGCATCGCGTGCGCCGGGTTCGCGCGGATCGCCTCGCAGACTTCATAGCCGCTCATGCCGGGCATCATCACGTCGAGCAGCACGAGGTCGGGCGCGTCTGCCACGATCTTCTCCAGCGCCTCGGGCCCCGAGATCGCCGTGCACACCGCATAGCCCTTCACCGCCAGCAGGTCGGAGAGCAGCTTGACGTTCAAGGCCACGTCATCGACCACGAGCACCTTGAAGCTCATGGTCGCTTCCGGCCTTCGGCGAGAAAGCGCTGCACTGTCTCGCGGAACTGCTTCAGGTTGATCGGCTTGGTGATGAACGCGTCGAAGCCGGAGCTGACGATCTTGTGCTGCTCGTCGGGCATCACCGAGGCCGACACCGCGACCACTGGCACCACATCGAGCGCCGGCACGGCGCGGATCTCGCGCAGCGCCTGGATGCCGTCGATGTCGGGCAGCTGGATGTCCATCAGGATCAAGTCGGGCTGCCGCGTCAC
>JAYVTD010000500.1:0-16183 GCA_043774765.1 Rhizobacter sp.
GCCAGGTGCTCGAAGAACACCTCGTCGGGCACCAGCCCGGGCACGGCCACCACCTGCCAGCCAGTGCGTTTCATCAGCACCTCCGAGAGGCGCCTGAAGTCGGGGATCTGCTCGGGTCCGATCGGCAGGTCGTGCATGCCCTGCACGAATTCGTCGCAAGCGCGGCCGGGCAGCAGCCGGGTCTGGCGCTCGAACAGCGTTTTCCAGATCGCGTGCTGGCTGGCGGTGTAACGCTCCCAGCCTTGTTCGATGGTCCAGTCGCTTGCGGCGCTGCAAGCGTTGAGGCCGGGGTTCGAGGGCGGTTGAATCATGTTCGGGATTTTGGACCGGGTTGAACTTCGCCGCGTGCATGCCGATCCGGGGTTTCCAGCGTGATTCGGTCAGCGAGCCTGGGCGGTGCCAAAGCGCGGACGCGCCGCCTGCGCCATCATCGTGTCATGCTCGAACCGAAATGCCCCCAAAAACGCTCGATCGCCGCACTCGCCGCACTCGCCGGGGTCGCGTTGCTCGCCGGCTGCGGCCTTCTGCCACGTGCGACCACGGTGCCGCTGCGCGTCCTGTTGGACAACGCGACCTGCAGTTCGCGGCCAGAGACGCTGCTGGTGATGTTGCCGGGGGCTTCCTCCTTGCCCGAAGAATTCCTGCGCGAAGGTTTTGTTCGTGCGCTGCGCGAGCGGCGCTTCGCGGTCGACGTGGCGTTGGTCGACGCCCATCCCGGCTACTACAAGGACCGAACCGTTCTCGAACGCCTGCAGGCCGATGTGATCGCGCCGGCACGGGCGAGCGGCTACCGCAAGATCTGGCTCGTCGGTGTGTCGCTTGGAGGGCTCGGTGCACTGATCCAGGCGCAGGCGCAGCCCGCCGATGCCGATGGGCTGATGTTGCTCGCGCCCTACCTGGGCGAGCGCCGGGTCACCGATGCCGTCCAGGCCGACGGCGGGCTGAAGGCCTGGCGCGGCGCGGTGCCCGACCCGATGCCGGACGATGTCGACCTGCGCCTGTGGCAGTGGCTGCAGGCTTACAGCACCGACCCCACACTTCGCCCGCCGCTGGTTCTGGGCTACGCGCTCGGCGACCGTTTGGCGCCGGCCAACCAGTTGCTGGCGCCCAGCCTGCCGGCCGACAGGGTGTTCACGACCGCCGGGGGCCATGACTGGCCCGAGTGGCGACTGTTGTGGAATCGCATGCTGGAACGCGCGGCTTTTGGCGTCGACCCCACCTGCACTCGACCCACTTCGAGCGTCAACAGGCCCTGACCGCCATGGACCACAGTTTTCTTTCCGCCGTCATCCTGCTGCTGCTGGTACTCGACCCGCTCGGCAGCCTGCCGGTGTTCATCCCGATCATGCGCGGCGTGCCGCCGGAGCGCCGCATCCTGGTCGCGGCGCGCGAGGTGCTGATCGCTTTCGGCGTGCTGTTCGTCTTCATGTTCTTCGGCGAGACTTTTCTGCGGGTGATGCGCCTGTCGGAGCGTTCGCTCGAAGTGGCTGGCGGCGTGATTCTGCTGATGGTGGCGATCCGCATGATCTTCAGCCACGAGGGCGGCGTGTACGGCACGCCCGAGGGCAAGGAGCCATTCATCTTCCCGCTCGCGGTGCCGCTGCTGGCCGGGCCCTCGGCGATGGCCACGGTGCTGCTGCTGGCCTCGCGCCAGCCCGACCGGGTGCTCTCGTGGGTCGGCGCGCTGGCCTGCGCCATGGCGGTGTCGGGCGCGGTGCTGCTGCTGTGCGAGCGCATCCGCAGACTGCTCGGCGACTCGGTGGTCGCGGCGCTGGAAAAGCTGATGGGCCTGGTGCTCACCGCGATCGCGGTCGAGATGATCCTGGCCGGGCTGAAGCAGTACTTTATGGCAGCGGTTTAGGGCGGGATCGACACGATTCGGCCATCGGGCTGGCAAGAACATTGCATCACGCTGCGAACCCGCGGGCGCCGCTCGCGGCGAACTCCTCTCACAAGGACAGGCCGTTTTGCAAGTCTCGCAAACACTCGCAGCCACGCAGGCGATGGCGAACCTAAGATCGTGGCGCCCCATGCCCACGGCATCGTCGTCACGTGCGTGCTGCTCCAGCTCAACATCAACCCACCATTGCCGTGAAAGGCGAACTCCCATGAACCTGATCAACGCGGCCGCTCGTGGCCTGGTCTCCGTGGCGGCCGTGGCCTTGTCGATCGCCGCCGTAGGTGCCCACGCGCGCAGCTTCGAAGACATCAAAAAAGACGGCAAGATCATCGTCGCCACCGAAGGCCAGTTCGCGCCGTTCAACTATTTCCAGGGCGCCAAGCTCAGCGGCTTCGAGGTCGAAGTGGCCGAAGCGATGGTCGCGAAGATGGGCCTGAAGATCGAGTGGAAGGCGCTCGGCTTCGACGCGCTGCTCGCCGGCCTGCGGCAAGACCGTTGGGACATGGTGATCGCCTCGCACGGCATCACCGAAGAGCGCGCCAAGGCCGTCACCTTCACCGAGCCGCACTACTGCTCGGGCGGCGTGATCATCAGCAAGAGCGACGCCATCAAGACCGCGGCCGACCTGAACGGCAAGACCGTGGCGGTGCAGACCGGCACCACCTACCTCGACAACGTGAAAAAGCTCGCCGGCGTGAAGGAGATGAAGAACTTCCCGCAAGACACCGACGCGCGCGCCGCGCTGATCACCGGCCGGGTCGATGCCTGGGTCACCGACCGCTTCGTCGCCAAGACCTCGCTCGCCGCGAGCCCGGGCGCCGGCATGAAGATGGGCGACTTCCTGTTCGTCGAGCGCATCGCCTCGGCTGTGAGCAAGGGCAACAGCTCGCTCGCGGGTGAAGTGAACAAGGCGCTGGCCACGATCCTGGCCGACGGCAGCTACGCCGCCATCTCGAAGAAGTGGTTCGACGAAGACATTCGCTGCAAGTGAGCCGGTGCCACTGAAGCACCGAGCCCGCCACCGTGAGCCCACGATCGTTTCGAGTCTGGCCCGCCGCCTGGGGCCGCCAGCAGCGCAGCTCGGCCACCATGGCCGCGGCCGGCGTGGTGCTGGTGCTGCTGCTGTGGCTGATGGCGATTCCGCTGTCGTGGGCGCCCGAGCCGATCGGCAACAACGCGCAGTATTTTGCCGAAGGCACGCGCGTGACGGTGCTGCTCACGGCCGTGGCCGCGGTGGCCGGCGTGTTGATCGGCGTGCTCGCCGCTTTGGGCAAGACCTCACGTGTGCCACCGCTGCGCTGGGTCGCCGGCGCCTACATCTGGGTCATTCGCGGCACGCCGCTCTTGGTGCAGGTGCTGTTCGTGTACTTCGCGCTGCCGGTGATGATCCCGGCCTTGCAGCTCAGTGACTTCACGTCCGCCTGTGTGGCGCTGAGCCTGAACGTCGGTGCCTACAACGCCGAGGCGATCCGTGCCGGCCTGCTGGCGGTGCCGCGGGGGCAGGTCGAAGCGGCGCGCTCGCTCGGCCTGTCGCCGTGGTTCACGTTCATCGACGTGAGCTTTCCGCAAGCCTTCAAGATTTCGCTGCCGCCGCTCGTGAACAACATCGTCGCGCTGTTGAAGGATTCATCGCTCGCCTACGCGATCGGCGTGGTCGAGCTCACCAACGTCGGCAACCGCATCCAGGCCGCCACCTTCCAGCCGCTGCCGATCCTGCTGACCTCGGCCACGATCTACCTGCTGCTGACGACCGTGCTGACGCAGATCTCGAACGCGGTGGAGCGGCGCTTCGATGTGGAAGGGCGCGTCGCATGAGCACACTTGCTGCACCAGAGAAAGCCGGGCCGCTGATCACGGTCGAAAACGTCAACAAACACTTCGGAGCGGCCCACGTGCTGCGCGACGTGTGCACCCATTTCAACGCCGGCGAAGTGGCGGTGATCATCGGTGCCTCGGGTTCGGGCAAGAGCACGCTGCTGCGCACGCTGAACCGGCTTGAAAAACACGACAGCGGGCGCATCGTCGTCGACGGCATCGAGGTCTGCGACGACCTGAAAGAGCTCGACGCGCTGCGCAGCGAAGTCGGCATGGTGTTCCAGCAGTTCAACCTGTTCCCGCACCTCACCGTGCTCGAGAACGTGACGCTGGCCCCGCGCCGCGTGCGCAAGACACCGCGCGAGCAGGCCGACGTGAAAGCGCTCGAACTGCTCGACCGCGTCGGCCTGAAGGCGCACGCACACAAGCACCCGTTCGCCTTGTCGGGCGGGCAGCAGCAGCGCGTGGCGATCGCGCGCTCGCTCGCGATGGCGCCGCGCGTGATGCTGTTCGACGAGCCCACCTCGGCGCTCGACCCCGAGATGGTGAAAGAAGTGCTCGACGTGATGAAGCAGCTCGCCGCCAGCGGCATGACGATGATCGTGGTCACGCACGAGATGGGCTTCGCGCGCGAAGTCAGCGACCGCGTGCTCTTCATCGACCAGGGCCGGGTGGCGCAGGACGCGCCGCCCGAAGAGTTTTTCGGCGCCCAGCGCAACGAGCGTATTCGCGCTTTCCTGGGCCAGATCGCCCACTGAACCTGACACACACAACGAGGAGAAAACCATGATGTTGAACAAGACCGTGATCGGAGCCGCCATGGCCGCCGCGTTCATGAGCGCCTTGCCCGCACAGGCACAAACGGCCAAGGACTTCGAGGAAATGCGTGACGAGATCAAGCGCCTGCGCGCCGAAGTCGATGCGCTGAAGAAGGTCGCGCCCGCCACCGTGCCGGCCGCCGACGCCTCGGGCTGGGGTGACCGCATCGAGCAGCTCGAGATCAAGAGCAAAGACGCCGTGGTGCTGGGCGACATCGGCGGGGGTTTTCGCCTGCCGGGTTCCGAGACCTCTTTGCGCTTCTACGGTTATGCCGAGGCGCATGTCATTCACGACCTGAAGCAGCCCAGCCCGTCGGACAACTTCACCGACCTGACGTTCCAGCCGCTCGACAACTCCGGCGGGCAGAAGGGCAAGACCAAGTTGACGGCGCAGACCTCACGTTTCGGCTTCGAGTCGTCCACACCCACCTCGCTCGGTGCCTTCAACACCAAGCTCGAGATGGACTTCTACTCCTACGGCAGCGGCAACCGCAACCGCGTGCGCCTGCGCCATGCTTACGGCGAATACGCTGGCTTCCTGGTCGGCCAGACCTGGTCGACCTTCATGGACCTGGACGACCTGCCCGAGACGGTCGACTTCAACGGCCCGATCGGCGCGCCTTTCTCGCGCCGCACGATGATTCGCTACACCTACGCCGACACGAAGGCCGGCTACAAACTCACCGCTGCGATCGAAGACCCGGAAGACCAGTTCGGCGGCGGCAGCGCCAACGAGAAGATGCCGCAGATCGTGCTGCGCGCCGACAAGAGCTTCGACTGGGGCGCTGCCAACGTCCGGGTGCTGTTCCACGAAAAGCGCTCATTCGCGGAAACCAAGCGCGGCTTCGGCATCGGCATCGGCGGCAGCTACAAGATCACCGACAAGGACCTGCTGATGGGCCAGTACACGCGCGTCGACGGCGACATCGACCAGCTCTACGGGTCGAACGGCTACGCGATCGACGCCACCACCGGCGTCATCACCTTCGACAAGAACCAGGGCCTGGTGGTCGGTTACGCCAAGACCTTCAGCGACCAGCTGCGCGGCGTGGTTACTTACGGCATGAACCGCGGCAAGACCGCGCAGGCGGTCGACAACCGCACCCTGCAGCAGGTGTTCATCAGCATGATCTATTCGCCGATCAAGAACGTCGAGCTCGGCGCCGAGTACATCCACGGCAAGCGCAAGACCTTCACGCCCGAGACCGGCACCATGTCGCGCTTCGACCTGATGGGGCGATACAGCTTCTGAGCCACTCAGGGCTTTGATGCCATTCCCGCAGGCAGCTTTGTCCACGGCAGATCGCCTGGGTCGGCGGCCATTGGCCCGGGCGATTTCGCGACCAGGATGGTTGACGCGACCGGCGCGAACGCGGCGCGAAAGTGCACCGAGCTCTTGTTGACGAGCAGCTTCATCTGCGCCGGCTCGACGCCGAGGAAACGGTACAGGTCGAGATCGAGCATCTGCGCCTTGGCGCTCGACAGCAGCACGCGAATGCCTTCGACGTCGACACAGGCACACGGCCCGAGCTGAGCGGTGGCGCCGGCAGTCATCGGACCGAACAGCGGCACGACACCGTCGCTGACGGCGAGCACTTTGACCAGCGCCGTCACGGCTGGCTCGGTGAGTGCGCCGCTCCAGGTCGGCACGGCGGCGCCGAGGCTCAGCGACAGCGTTGCGCCGACGCCGGCAGCACACGCAGCCTGCGCCGACACGGGGTCGAACAGCAGGCCGAGCGCCACGCGCCCGCCCAGGCGCTGGCCGGCCCGCGCCGCGATCAGCGCGTGCAGCATGCCGGTGGTGTTGGAGTCGCCGCCCGCGCCGGGGTTGTCCTGCGTGTCGGCGATGACGACCGGTGCGTCGGCATTCGCGGCGAGTGCGATGGCATGCTCGATCGCGGCCGCCGGCGAGAGCAGCTCGAGCGACCACTCGGCACGCCGCGACACCACTTCGGAGCGAAGCCGTTGCACTGCCTCGGTGACGCGAACCGGATCGGTCCCATAACCGAACAGGACCGGGCCGCATTCGCTGAAGTCGGCCGCAGAAAAACCCATCGCGAAGTTCAGCTCGACATCGTGTTCGGCTTCGAGCCGGTCGATCAGTTCGATCACCGCAGCGGCCGGCTGCATCAGCGTGCACTGCGCGTTCAGCGGCAGCAAAAACGGCACACGCTCGGCGTGCCGGTGAGCTTTCGATGTGTCGGCGCCGATCCGGCGCGCCAGCATCCGCGCCGCGCGTGCGCCGGTCTCGCGCATGTCGACGTGCGGGTAGGTGCGAAAGGCGGTCATCGCACTCGTCAGCTTCAGCATCTGTTCGGTCACGTTGGCATGCAGGTCGAGGCTTGCGAGGATCGGCATGTCGGTGCCGACCACCGCACGGATGCGTTCCAGCAACGCGCCTTCGGCGTCGTCGGCGCCCACCGCCATGGCCGCGCCGTGCAGGTCGAGGTAGACCGCGTCGAAGCCGCCGACCTGCAGGTCGGCCACGATCTCGTCGCAGATGCGCGCGAACGCCAGCGCGGTGACGCGGTTCGATGGCATCGCGCCGGCCCACACCGAAGGCTGCAGAGTCCAGCCGAACTCGGCGGCCGCCTGTGCAAAACCGCCGAACGAGGTGTTGGTGCCGCGCATCTTCTGCAGCATCGCATCGCCGCGTGCGTACGACGGGTAGCCGGCGCCGCACTCGAACGCAGCCCAGTCGGCGACCGAGGGCGCGAAGGTGTTGGTCTCGTGATGGAAACCGGCGACGAAGATGTTCATGTCAACAGACTCATTTCTGCCTCGGTGAAGCCGGCCGCGCGGCGGGCTTCGAAGTTGAAGGGCGGATGCAGGCGAGGTGCGTGGTGGCGCCGCGCGAGTTCGGCATAGTGCGCGATCGGGTCGTGCCCGTCGCGTTCGCACAGCCAGCGGTACCAGCGGTTGCCGATGGCGACGTGGCCGACTTCGTCGCGCAGGATCACTCCGAGGATCTGTGCCGCGCGCTCGTCACCGGCCTGGCGCAGCCGCGCCTGCATGGGAGGCGTGGCGTCGAGCCCGCGCGCCTCCAGCGTGCGCGGCACCAGCGCCATGCGGGCGGTGATGTCGTGTGCGGTGCGCTGCGTCATGGCCCACAGGCCGTCGTGCGCGTCGAAGCTGCCGTAGTCGAAGCCCAGCGACACGAGGTGCTCGCGCAGCAGCGTGAAGTGCAAGGCTTCTTCGCTCGCCACGCCGAGCCAGTCGATGTAGTACTGCAATGGCATGCCGGGGAAACGCCAGACGGCGTCGAGTGCGAGGTTGATCGCGTTGAATTCGATGTGCGTGATGGCGTGCAGCAACGCCGCGCGGCCTTCGGGCGTGGCTGGCGAACGGCGTGGCACGGCATTCGGCGACACGAGGCGCGGCAGCTCCGGGCGACCGGGCAGGGAGGCGGGCGCTTCATGCTGCGCCGACGGGTCGACGGCCGCAGGGTCGATGTCGGCGAACAGCGCGCGTGTCTGTTCGGTCTTGGCGACGGGGTCGCTCAGGCCCAGGATCTCGAGCGCACGCTGCCGGGCTGTCATCGCCATCAGGGCTTCAGTGCCGTCGGCCAGCCGGTGCGCGCGGCGCGACGCAGCGTGGCCTGCACGATCGCGCGGTGGAAGGGCGCGATCAGCAGGATGTACAGCCGCCCGAGCCGGTTGTGGCAATGCACGACGGTGGACAGCACGACCTGGCTGGCCGACCCGTCGACGGCGGGCAGCGTCTCGTGCAGGACCGACAGCCTGAAGTCGAGGCGCTTGTCGTCTTCGCCCAGCACGATCTCGTGCGAGCGTGTTTCGTAGATTCTGAAGATGCCGACCCGAGGGTGCTGGCCGGCCTTTGCAGGGTCTTGCAACTGGGTCGCGGTCTTCAGGCCGAAGCGGGCGACGAGCAGGTCGCGCAAGCCCATCAGGCTGCCGAGCCAACGCGGCTGCTGCGTGAAGATGAAACGGGCGAGGGTTTCGGGGTCGGTGCTCGCGCCGGGCGGCAGGCGCATGGCAAAGGCGTCGGCCAGATCGGTGCGTGCATAGGAGCCCGACACGCGCGACGCAGGTGGCAGCGCGACGGCGCTCACCGATGCCTGGAGTTCATTCATGGTGGCGGGTATGGGCAGAACTCGACGGCACGTGGCGTCTGTGTGGCTTGCAGCCTAACATTTGACATGAGCGGCGTACCGGTGCGAATCTGCTCGATTGAAGGACTAGCCGTCTTTGAACTCAGTGAAGAACGCATGGTTTAGCTCGTACGTAGTGACCGGCCGAAGTCCGAGTTCCAAGTTTTCAAGCATATCGACAAGCTTCTCTCCGTCGATGAGTTCGATTGGGGGGACCCCATCGCGGGTTGCTTCGCGCCGTGCCTCGGCCGTGAATGTGCCAGTGGTGACGATGATGCCCTTATCTGCGCGACCAGCCATGGCGCCACGAAAGTCTCGAACGTGCGATGGGGAAACTGACTTGGAATAGCGCTTGCACTGGAATAGAACCTTGAATGACACCAGCGGATTGATTTGGAGAGTGCCGTAGCCGTCAATTCCACCGTCGCCGCTCTGCCCAGTAACGACGACTTGGGTGAATCCCGATTCGCGCAATAAGCGTTGTGCAAGGCGCTCAAAACCTGCTGGTGGAAGTGCGAGAAGAATGTCTAGGGTCTCGGCCCGGTAGTCTTTCGAGGGCGCCCCGCTTCCTTCAGCTACTCGTTCCGCAAGTGGCTCTTCGTCAGTTGCCTTCGCGCGCCGCTGTGCGTCAAAGATCTTGACCCACTTTGAGAAAATTGCACCGGCTTGCTCTGAGTTGAGGTGAGAGGCACGGCCTCGTTCGGTAAGGCTCCAAACACCTCGCTTAGACGAGTCAAGCAGGCCTTCTCTGACGAGATAGAAGCGAGCCCACGCAACTTGGTTTCGATATCTTGGGCTGCCGGAAGGCAAGAGTTCGTTCTGAATATCGTCAGTCAGGCTCAGATCGGCGGCGATTTGCTCGACAACTTCATCCGGAGTACCGCTGCCCCCAAGCTTTCGAAGGGCTTCCAGTAGCGGTCCGAAGAACCTGAGGAACTTGGTGCCTTCTTGAGTTCTTCGCTTTGCTGCCATGGCTCGAATGTTAGTTGAGACGGCTGACCCTAGAATTATCGGCTTCGACTCACCGGCACCCCGCATGGCCTTGTACCAGCTCGACGACATCTCGCCCCGCATCGCCGACAGCGCGTGGGTGGCCGACAGCGCCCAGGTGATCGGCAACGTGGCGATGGCCGAAGGCGCGAGCGTCTGGTTCGGTTGCGTGCTGCGTGGCGACGGCGAGTTGCTCAGCATAGGCCGCAACTGCAACGTGCAGGACGGCAGCGTGGTTCACGCCGACCCGGGCTTTCCGGTGACGCTCGGCGACAACGTCTCGGTCGGCCACCAGGTGATGCTGCACGGCTGCACGGTGGGTGAAGGCTCGTTGATCGGCATCCAGTCGGTCGTGCTCAACGGCGCGAAGATCGGCAAACACTGCCTCGTGGGCGCCGGCTCGCTGGTCACCGAAGGCAAGGAATTCCCCGACGGTTCGATGATCCTCGGTTCGCCCGCGAAGGTGGTGCGGCAGCTTTCGCCGGAGCAGATCGCCGGCCTGGAGCGGGTGGCCCAACACTACGTCGACAACGCGAAGCGTTTCAAGACTGGCCTGAAAAAGATCGGCTGACGTGAGCGAACTCCACAAGTTCATCTTCGACGGCCTGCCGGTGCGTGGCATGCTGGTGCGCCTGACCGGCAGCTGGAAAGACGTGCTGGCGCGCCGTGCGGCGGGGAGCGACGAGTTTCCGCAGCCGGTGCGGGCACTGATCGGCGAGATGGCGGCGGCCGGCGTGCTGATGCAGGCCAACATCAAGTTCAACGGCGCATTGATCCTGCAGGTGTTCGGTGACGGGCCGGTGAAACTCGCGGTCACCGAGGTGCAACCCGACCTGGCCTTTCGCGTGACGGCCAAGGTGGTGGGCGAGGTGCCTGATAGCGCACGCCTCGAAGCCATGGTCAACGTGCACGGCCGCGGCCGCTGCGCAATCACGCTGGCGCCGGCCGACACGCGCGACGGGCAGCAGCCTTACCAGGGGGTGGTGGCACTGCACGGCGACCGGCGCGAGCCGCTGCAAGCCGTGAGCGAGGTGCTCGAGCACTACATGCTGCAGTCGGAGCAGCTCGACACCAAGCTGATCCTCGCGGCCAACGACGAGGTCGCGGCCGGGCTGCTGATTCAAAGGCTGCCGGTCGAAGGCGCGGGCAATCTCGCCGCCACGGCACGCAATGAAGACGACATCGGCCTGAGCGAAGCCTACAACCGCATCTCGATGCTGGCCGCCACACTCACGCCCGAAGAGTTGCTCACGCTCGATGCAGACACGGTGCTGCGCCGCCTGTTCTGGGAAGAGCCCTTGCGCCGCTTCGAGGTGTTGAAGGGCGACAGTGCGCCGCGTTTCGAGTGTTCGTGCTCGCGCCAGCGGGTCGGTGGCATGCTCAAGGGCTTGGGGCGCGACGAGATCGACGGCATCGTGCTCGAACAGGGCCGGGTCGAAATCGGTTGCGACTTCTGCGGCACCCGGTACCACTTCGACCCGGTCGACGTGGGCGAACTCTTCACGCCGCCGCAAGACCAGCCACCGGGTTCGGCGGCGATCAACTGAACCGCCGCCGCGGCGCTACTTCAGCTTGAAACCGCAGACACCGCAGAACAGGTCGTCGGAGCCGACCGGTGCGCTGCACTTCGGGCACAGCGTAGTGGCCGGCACGGCGGGCGCCGTGCTCGCGGCGGGCGCGGCACTGTAGGCGGGTGGAGTTGCCGCCGCGGTGCTGCCGGTCTGTGCTGCGGCCGTCGAGGCGCGGGACTGTGCACGCGCGCGCTCTGCGGCGTCCTTGGCTTTCTGGCTCAGCTCGGCGGCGCGGCGTTTCGCGTCGTCGAAGCCGGCCTGCATGGCCGCTTCGGTCGCACCCACGTCCAGGCCTTCGGTGACGCGCAGGTAGACGAGGTTCAGGCCGAGCAGATAAACGAGCGAGACGAGCGAGGCCGCCAGCGCCCACAGCAGGCCGCCGCCGATGCCGGCTGCGGCCACATAGGCCATGCCGCTGCCGCTGCGCGCGCCGGCGTCACCGCCCTGGTCCATGCCGAAGCCACGCAGCATGCCGAACACCGACCCCAGCGCGTCGCCACCGAGGATGCCGGCCATCATGCCGGCTGAAGGGATCAGGCCCGTGATCAGCACGCCGAAGACGATGAAGCCCACGCCCAACGCGAGGAAGCCCACCACCGTCAGCAGCAGCATCGATTCGACCAGCCGGCTGCGCACGATCGACAGCGCCTTGGCGATGGCGTGCGTGATTGAAGAGCCTTCCCAGACCGCGGGCAGCGCCAGGAAGAGGCACTGGAAAAGCCCGCACAGCGTGAGCCCGAGTACGACCACCGACAGCGGAAAAGCCACCACGAACAGGATCGGCCCGAGGAAAGGAATCTTGCAGACCAGGTACACCAGCGCGACCGCGATGAACACCACCAGCGAGACCAGCAGCAGCGCCAGGCCGAGCGCAATGAATTTCGGGATGCACAGCAGGCCGCCCATCACCGCGTCGCTCAGGCTGCGCGCAGGCATGCCCTTGGCCTGGTCCATCAACAGCAGGCCGGCCGCGTTCGCGCCGGTCGCAGCTGCCACGAACATAGCCAGCCCACCCAGAAATGCCAGGAAATATCCCATGCGCGCGGCCAGGAACGAGAACAGCCCCGCGATCAGGATGCCGGCAAACAGACAGCCCAGCATGGCCAGCAGCGCACGCCGGTTTCGCAGGCCGCTGATGGCCTGGAACATGCTCGAGAAAGCATCGGTCGAAAGGCCGCCGATGGGGCCGGCGCTGTCTGCGGAATGTGTATTCATGGGTTCTCCCTCCTGTCGAATTTCTTGAGCGGGCCCGGTCTGTGCATCGGGCCTCGTTCAAACGTGGCTCAGTTGTTCTGCGATTGGCGCCGCCGCTCCTCCGCTGCGTTGATCTGCTTGCAGGCCGGCTCGTTGGCGTGCTCGGCCCGCCCGCACTCGCGTGATTCGCACACCGAGCGCGTTATGACGTTTCCGCCGGCGCAGATCTCGCGTGCCGTGCGTGGCTGCGGTGCCGGTGCGGGTGTGGGGGCGGGTTGAGGCACCGGCGCGGGCGGCGGCGCTGCACGTTGCACCGGTGCGGCAGCCGCCGAAGCGGCGCGGGCGCGGGCTTCTTCGGCACGTTGACGTTGTGCCAGCGCGTTGGCTTCGCGCTGCTCGCGCTGGGCCTTCGCACGGGCTTCTCGCGCTGTCGTGTCGCGTGCTGCGTTTTCACCGGCGAGGCGCTGGGTCTCGGCGCTGCCGACGGGCGGCGGACCGGCGGCGATTTCGGGGGCACTGGCCGGCACCGGTGCCTCGACCGGCGCAGGCACCACCGGCGGCGTGGCCACCACCGGCTCGGGCACCGGCGGTGCAACGACAGGCGCGGGTGCCGGGGCGGGTGGTGGCGCAAGCTGCGCGGCCGGCGGCGGTGTGCTGGTGCGCGAGCTCATCCACCAGGCGCCACCGGCCAGCACGGCCGCGGTGACGGCCGCGGCGGCGATGAGCAGCACGCTGCGTCGGGGTGCTGCCGCGGCCGCAACCGGTGTCTCGGCCAGCGTGCCGGGCAGCGTGGTGTCGCTCGTGTCTTGGGTCGGGGGCGGAGGTGGAGGTGGAGGTGGAGGTGGGGGCGGAGGTGGGGGCGGCAGCGGAGGTGGAGCTTCGGGTGGCGCAGCCATCGGTGGCGGCGCGGTTGGCACGGCCGGTTTCTGCCTGGGCCGGATGATGGTCTGCTCGGAGAGATCGTTGCCGCACTTGGAACAGAAACTTGCGCTGATGCGGTTGTTGTGGCCGCAAGCCGAGCAGTCGATGCCGGGGCGTTCTTCAGCGACGGCCATCACCAGCGAGTTGCCACAGGCGCGGCAGAACACGGCCGCGTCGTCATTCGGGGTACCGCACTTCGAGCAGCCCTTGGGCATCGGCTTGATCTCCTGGGTGGTGGGCTGGCGCTGATGCGGCAGACAAAAAAACACGATAACCTCGTTTGACGTGGATCGCAAACGCGACGCGGTACAGTCGGGCCTTCAACATGCTGTGCGGCGGATTCAAAACATAACAAGCACAGGGAGCGTCATTGCGCGGTACCGGGGTAATTCATGAAAGTCAGAGACGTCGTCATTTTCACGGGCAAGCGCTTCGAGGTGCCGCAGTGCATCCAGCGCATCGATCACAAGGCCACCCACGGCTGGCAACTCCGTTACGGCGGCACCAAACTGTTCTCCGATCGCACGTCGGACGGCAAGGGCGCCGGCCCGGCGTTGGTCGATGCGACCAGAGAACTGCTGTCACGCATCGCCAAGCTGCCTGCGCCCTCCAAGCTGCAGCGCGAGCCGAACGAGAACAAGACCACCGATCTACCGGTCGGCATTTCGGGCCCGATCGTGCGCTTGCGCAGCGGCGCCAAGGTGCATGACTGCAGCCTGTCGGTGTCGATTCCGCGTTTTGGGCAGGCGCCAAAACGCAGCAGTGTCTACATCGGCACCGAGAACACCTACACGGTCGAGAAGTACCAGGCTGCGCTGGAAAAAGCCGTTCTGATGCGCAGCAAGGCCGAAGCCGCCTACCAGCGTGCGGCCACCAAGGCCAAGCGGGCTGACGGCGAATGGCTGATGGCGCGGCGCAGCAAGCGCCCGGCAGCGAAGAAGTGAGGTTTCGCCCTTAGGCTCAGGTCTTGGGGAGCAACGCGTGGCGCTCGCAGGCGGTGTCGCCGCAGCGCTCGCAGTGCCATTGCCAGCGTGCTTGCGAATCTGCTTTGGGGGGCGGCGCCAGCGCACGCTGCACACACGCCAGGGCCGCCTCGAGCCGCGCGTTGCCGCTGCCGGAAACCACCGAGTAGGCGAGGTTCGCGCCCACGAGTGCGTTGCGCACGGCGGCGTCCACAGGCTCGCGCACCTGCGGGCCGTCGCGCTGCAGGCCGTCGGCTTGCCAGGGCAGGTCGAGCGCGGTCAGCAGTGTGAGGTCACAACGTGCGTGGGCGGCAAGGGCGCTCGCGTACAGGCCGCTGTCGCCGAACACGTGTTCGCTGTAGACGGCGATCATCAGCGCGGTGGTGTCGGCGACGACGAGGTCGTGGCCCTGCGCCGCGGCTTCGATGCGGTGGGTCTGTTGCGCGGCGATCTGCGCCTGCTCGTCGGGGCGCGGCGTGCGGCCGTGTCGGTCGCAGAACTCGCGCAGGTATTCGGGCACGACCGCAACGCGCCGGGCGGGCGTGGTCAGCGCGGTCGCGAGCGCCGCCGCGAGCACGGTCTTGCCGGTGCTCTCGGCGCCGAGCAGTGCGATCACGAAAGCGTTCGACATGGCCTCAGGCGGCGTGTTGCAAGCGCCGCCAGGCGCGCCAGCCGAACACCGACATCACGATGAAGATGCCGTACAGGATGACCGTGAGCCACAAGCCCTTGTAGGCGAAGAGCGCGACGCTGACCACGTTGACGACGATCCAGACCAGCCAGTTTTCGACGTACTTGCGGCCGAGCAGCCACTGGCCGATCACGCTGGCGGCGGTGGGGAAGGCGTCCCACCAGGGCACGTCGGTGTCGGTGTAGGTTTTGAGGAACAGGCCGGTCGCGGGCCAGGCCACGGCCAGCGCGGCGAGTAGTTTCCAGCGCGCCGGCGTGCCGAGCTGGCGCACCTTGAGGGCGCTGCCGTCGTCGACCGTGCCACGCAGCCACTGCCACCAGCCCCAGAACGCGATCACCACGAAGAAAATCTGCAGGCTCGCGTCGCCGTAGAGCTTGCTGTTCCAGAACAGGAAGAAGTAGAGCGCCGAGCTGACGATGGCCAGCGGCCAGCCGAGCGGGTTGACGCGCATGTTGAACACGACCATCAGAACAGCCAGCACGAAGGCCACGAGTTCGAGCCAGGTGAAGGGCGCGGCCCACAGCGTGAACGCGGGAGCGAAAAGAGGCTGCAGCCACTGCAGCAGGGCGGTCACGACGGGGCCTGCAGGGAACGGCTAGCGCTTCGGCGTCGAGACCTGGACGTAAATCTCGTCGGGCCGGATCATGCCGAGCTCGAAGCGCGCTTTTTCTTCGACCATCTCCAGGCCTTCTTTCAGGTCGCGCACCTCGGCTTCCATCTGCGTGTTGCGCGCGCGGGCCGCGTCGTTCGCGGTTTTCTGCAGCTGCAGCTTCGCGCTCAGGTCCAGCGTGCGCGGCACACCGCCCTTGCCGAACCAGAGTTCGGCATGCACCAGCACCAGCAGCGCGGCCAGGGCGAGGGTGATGTAGCGCATGGGCGGGCTGGACTGGGCTGAGCAGATCAGCGCAGGTTGTAGAACGCTGCGCGGCCCGGGTAGGTGGCCACATCACCGAGGTCTTCTTCGATGCGCAGCAGCTGGTTGTACTTGGCGATGCGGTCGCTGCGACTCATCGAGCCGGTCTTGATCTGCCCAGCGTTGGTGCCGACCGCGATGTCGGCGATGGTCGAGTCTTCGGTTTCGCCCGATCGGTGGCTGATCACGGCGGTCCAACCGGCGCGCTTGGCCATCTCGATCGCGGCGAAGGTTTCGGTCAGCGTGCCGATCTGGTTGATCTTGATCAGGATCGAGTTGGCGACGCGCTTTTCTATG
>JAYVTD010000501.1:0-3735 GCA_043774765.1 Rhizobacter sp.
CCATCAGCAGCAGGAAGCTCGGGTGCGAGAAGGCCTCGCTGACCGCGGCCTTCATGCTCTGCTGCGGCCCCTTCAGCGCGGCGACCGCGGGCTCCCTCAGACCGAAGGCCAGCGGCACGATCACCAGCGCCGCGAGGCCCAGGATGAACAGCGCGTTCTGCCAGCCGACACCGTTGATCAGGCCGTTTTCGACCGGCACCATCAGAAACTGTCCGAACGAGCCGGCGGCCGCCGTGACCCCCATCGCCCAACTGCGTTTGTTGGCCGCCACGTTGCGCCCGATCACGCCGTAGACGACCGCGTAGGTCGTGCCCGATTGCGCCATGCCGAGCAGCAGGCCGGCGCTGCCCATGAAGCCGAGTGCCGAGGTCGACAGGCCCATGAAGATCAGCCCCGACGCATAGAAGAGCGCACCGACGATCAGTACCCGGAACGCGCCGAAACGATCCGACAAGGCGCCCGCGAACGGCCCGGCAATGCCCCACGAGAGGTTCTGGATCGCGATCGCGAGCGCGAAGGTCTCGCGCGACCAGCCGCGGTCCATCGTGACCGGCTGCAGCCACAGCCCGAAACCGTGGCGAATGCCCATCGACAGGGTGACGATCAAGGCGCCGCAGATCAGCACCTGTTTCAACGAGAGGGTGGGTGGGGGCGCTGAAGGCATCCGCGACTGTAGCCAATACTGGCGCGGCCTGCAGTGCGCCGGCTCGCGCCCGGCGCTACGCTTTGATGCTCGCCAGGTCGATCGAACGGATCGCTTCGGCGTCGAGCGTCAACGCGGCCGCGGCCACCAGGTCTTGCAACTGATCGAGCGAGGTCGCGCTCGCGATCGGCGCGGTGATGCTCGGCCGCGCGATCTGCCACGCCAGCGCCACCTGCGCCGGCGTGCTGTTCAGCCGCGCGGCGACGCTGTCGAGCGCAGCGAGCACCTTCAGACCGTGCGCGTTGAGGTACTTCTTCGCGCCTTCACCGCGTGGGCCTTTGCCCAGGTCGTTCAGCGAGCGGTACTTGCCGCTGAGAAAGCCGCTCGCCAGCGCGAAAAAATTGATCACGCCCAGACCGTGCTGCACGCACACGGCCTCGAGTTCGGCTTCGTAAGCCGGGCGCTCGACCAGGTTGTAGAGCGGTTGCAGACACTCATAACGTGGCAGGCCGTGCGCCATGCTGACCGCGAGCGCTTCAGACAGCCGGGCCGCCGTGAAGTTGGAAGCGCCGATCGCACGCACCTTGCCGGCCTGGATCAGGTCCGCATACGCGCCCAGCGTGTCGGCCAGCGGCACCCTCGGGTCGTCGTCGTGCGACTGGTAGAGGTCGATCACGTCGGTCTGCAGGCGCTTCAGCGAAGCCTCGACCGCGCTGCGAATGTAGGCCGGTGCCAGGCCGACCTTGCCGTCGCCCATGTCCTTGCCGACCTTGGTGGCGATGATCACCTGGCCGCGCTTGCCAGTTCTCTTCAGCCACTTGCCGATGATCGTTTCCGACTCGCCCCCTGTGTGGCCCGGCACCCAGCGGGAATAGATGTCCGCGGTGTCGATGAAGTTCATGCCGGCATCGACCCAGGCGTCGAGCAGCGTGAACGAAGTGGCTTCGTCGATGGTCCAGCCGAACACATTGCCGCCGAAGCACAGCGGTGACACCTGCAGGCCGCATTGGCCGAGCGCGCGTTTGTTCATAACACCTTCCGTGATGCCTGGTGATTCTTGCAGGCTCCTAGAATCCGCGCCCATGGCAACCAAGCAAAACAACTACGGCGAAGCGTCGATCCGCGTCCTGAAGGGCCTCGAGCCCGTGAAACAGCGGCCGGGCATGTACACCCGCACCGACAACCCGCTGCACATCATTCAGGAAGTGATCGACAACGCCGCCGACGAAGCGCTCGCCGGTGTCTGTGCGCGTATCGACGTGACGCTGCACGCCGACGGCTCGGTCAGCGTCGAAGACGACGGCCGCGGTATTCCGTTCGGCCTGCACCCCGAAGAGCAGGTGCCGGTGCTCGAGATCGTGTTCACGCGGCTGCATGCCGGCGGCAAGTTCGACAAAGGCGCGGGCGGTGCCTACAGCTTCTCGGGCGGCCTGCACGGCGTGGGTGTGAGCGTGACCAACGCACTCTCGAAGCGGCTCGAAGTGAGCGTGTGGCGCGAAGGGCAGGTCGCGTCGATCACCTTCGCCGGTGGTGACGTGGTCGAGCCGCTGAAAGTTCGCAAGGCCACGAACGCCGACCGCAAGCGTGGCACCAGCGCACGCGCCTGGCCCGACGCCAAGTATTTCGAAAGCGGCGAGCTGCCGAAGGCCGAACTGATTCACCTGCTGCGCAGCAAGGCGGTGTTGATGCCGGGCGTGACGGTGACGCTCACGGTCGAGAAGACTGGCGAAAAACAGAGCTGGCTTTACAAGGGCGGCCTGCGCGACTACCTGATGCAGGCGCTCGTCATCGACCCGGTGATCCCGCTGTTCGAAGGCGCGCACTACGCCGACGGCAGCGAGACCGAGAACTTCGCCGAAGGCGAGGGCGCGGCCTGGTGCGTGGCCTTCACCGAAGACGGCAACGTGATGCGCGAGAGTTACGTGAACCTGATTCCCACTGTCGCTGGCGGCACGCACGAGTCGGGTTTGAAAGACGGGCTGTTCGGTGCGATCAAGGGTTTCATCGACATGCACAGCCTGTTGCCCAAGGGCGTGAAACTGATGCCCGAAGACGTGTTCTCGCGCGCCAGCTTCGTGCTCAGCGCGAAGGTGCTCGACCCGCAGTTCCAGGGCCAGATCAAGGAGCGGCTGAACTCGCGTGATGCGTTGCGGCTCGTCTCGACCTACGTCAAGCCTTCGCTTGAGCTGTGGCTGAGCCAGCACGTGGACTTCGGCAGACGCCTGGCCGAACTCGTGATCCGCCAGGCGCAGACGCGCCAGAGGGCTTCTCTGAAGGTCGAGAAGCGCAAGGGCTCGGGCGTGGCTGTTCTGCCGGGCAAGCTCACCGATTGCGAGAGCCGCGACCTGTCGCTCAACGAGATCTTCCTTGTCGAGGGCGACTCGGCCGGCGGCAGCGCGAAGATGGGCCGCAACAAGGAGACGCAGGCGATCCTGCCCCTGCGTGGCAAGGTGCTCAATGCGTGGGAAGTCGAGCGCGACAGGCTGTTCGCCAACAACGAGATCCACGACATCGCGGTGGCCATCGGCGTCGACCCACACAGCGCGACCGACACACCCGACCTGAGCGGCCTGCGCTACGGCAAGATCTGCATCCTGAGCGACGCCGACGTCGACGGCTCGCACATCCAGGTGCTGCTGCTGACGCTCTTCCTGCGCCACTTCCCGCAGCTGATCGAGCGCGGCCACGTCTACGTCGCCAAGCCGCCGCTGTTTCGCGTCGACGCGCCGGCCCGCGGCCGCAAACCTGCTGCCAAGATCTACGCGCTCGACGAAGGCGAGTTGCACGCCATCACCGACCGCCTGAAGAAGGAAGGCGCGCGCGACGGCTCGTGGAGCGTGAGCCGCTTCAAGGGCCTGGGCGAGATGAACGCCGAGCAGCTGTGGGATACGACGCTCAACCCGGAGACGCGCCGCCTCCTGCCGATGAGCTTCGCGGCCACCGGATTCGCCTCGACCGTGGCGTCGCTCACCAAACTGATGGGCAAGGGCGAGGCGCAGGCCCGCCGCGACCTGATGGAGCTGCGCGGCGACACCATCGAGGTCGACGTGTGAGCACGGCGCCGCCGTCCACTTTGCGGCTGCGCCTCAGGC
>JAYVTD010000502.1:0-3622 GCA_043774765.1 Rhizobacter sp.
CAACTCAGCGACGAAGAGCGCGCCGTGCGCGACGCCGCCGCCGCCTACAGCCAGGACCGGCTGCTGCCGCGCGTGCTCGAAGGCTTTCGCAGCGGCACCACCGACCCGGCGATCTTTCGCGAGATGGGCGAGTTGGGCCTGCTCGGGCCGACCATTCCCGAAGCCTACGGCGGCGCCGGCATGAACTACGTGTGCTACGGCCTGGTGGCGCGCGAAGTGGAGCGGGTCGACTCAGGCTACCGCTCGATGATGAGCGTGCAGAGCTCGCTGGTGATGGTGCCGATCTTCGAGTTCGGCAGCGAGGCGCAGAAGCAGAAGTACCTGCCCAAGCTAGCCACCGGCGAATGGATCGGCTGCTTCGGCCTGACCGAGCCCGACCACGGCTCCGACCCCGGCAGCATGGTCACGCGCGCCAAGAAGGTGGCAGGTGGTTATTCGCTGAGCGGCGCGAAGATGTGGATCAGCAACTCGCCGTTCGCCGACGTGTTCGTGGTCTGGGCCAAAGACGATGAAGGCACGATCCGCGGTTTCGTTCTGAACAAGGGCGCGAAGGGCCTGAGCGCGCCGGCGATCCACGGCAAGGTCGGCCTGCGCGCCAGCCTGACCGGCGAGATCGTGATGGACAACGTGTTCTGCCCGGAAGAAGACGCCTTCCCCGAAGTGCGTGGCCTGAAAGGCCCGTTCACCTGCCTGAACAGCGCCCGCTACGGCATCGCCTGGGGCGCGCTCGGCGCGGCCGAAGACTGCTGGTTCCGGGCCCGCCAGTACACGCTCGACCGCAAGCAGTTCGGCAAGCCGCTGGCCGCCAACCAGCTGATCCAGAAGAAGCTGGCCGACATGCAGACCGAGATCACGCTCGGGCTCCAGGGTTGCCTGCGGCTCGGCCGCATGAAGGACGAAGGCACGGCCTCGGTCGAAATCACCTCGATCATGAAACGCAACTCCTGCGGCAAGGCGCTCGACATCGCGCGGCTGGCGCGCGACATGCTCGGTGGCAACGGCATCAGCGACGAGTTCGGCGTGGCGCGACACCTCGTCAACCTCGAGGTCGTGAACACCTACGAAGGCACGCATGATGTGCACGCGCTGATCCTCGGGCGCGCGATGACGGGCATCTCGGCGTTCTGACCGGCGTTCTGACAAGCGGGGGTGGTCACGATGGCGAACTCGGCGCACATCGACACCTTTGCACGTGAGCACCTGCCGCCACTGGCGCAGCAGCCCGAGTTCATCTTCGAGCTGCCCGAGCTGCAATTCCCCGAGCGGCTGAACTGCGCGACCGAGCTGCTCGATCGGCACGTCGCCGCAGGCCGCGGCGAGCGGCCTTGTGTCAGCGCACCGGGCGGCCCGAGCTGGTCGTATGCCGACCTGCAGCGCGTGGCCAACCGCATTGCCAACGTGCTCGTCAATCACATGGGCCTCGTGCCCGGCAACCGCGTGCTGCTGCGCTCGGCCAACAAGCCGATGCTCGTGGCCTGCTGGTTCGCGGTGATGAAAGCCGGCGGCATCGCGGTGGCGACGATGCCGATGCTGCGCGCGAAGGAGCTGGTGCAGATCATCGAGAAAGGTCAGGTCACGCACGCGCTGTGCGACCAGGCCTCGCGCGCCGAGCTCGAAGCGGCGCAACTGCAAGCGCCGCGGCTCGCGCAGGCGGTGTATTTCGGCGACGCCTCGGCGGCAGGGCTCGAAGCGCTGATGGCGGGGCAGCCGGCTCAGTTCGACAACTTGCAGACGGCCGCCGATGACACCTGCCTGCTGGCGTTCACCTCGGGCACGACCGGCCAGCCGAAAGCGACGATGCACTTCCACCGCGACGTGATGGCGAGCTGCGTGTGCTTCCCGCCGCACGTGTTGCGCGCGAACAGCGAAGACGTGTTCGTCGGCAGCCCGCCGCTCGCGTTCACCTTCGGATTGGGTGGCCTGACGCTGTTCCCGATGAGCGTGGGTGCGTCGACCGTGCTGATCGAAAAGGCCTCGCCGCCCGAACTGCTCGACGCCGTGGCGCGCTGCGCTGCCACGGTGCTCGTGACGGCGCCGACGTCTTACCGTGCGATGGCGGCTGCCGCGTGCGAGCGTAAGGTCTCGGCCGCACATGGTGGCACGCTGCGCAAGTGCGTTTCGGCCGGCGAAGCCTTGCCGGCCGCGACGCGCACGCTGTGGCGCGACGCCACCGGCATCGAGCTGATCGACGGCATCGGCGCCACCGAGATGTTGCACATCTTCATCTCGGCCGACGAGGCGAACGCACGCCCCGGCGCCACCGGTCGCGCGGTGCCCGGCTACCGCGCCTGCGTGATGGACGACGCCGGCCGGCCCGTGCCCGCCGGCACCGTCGGCCGCCTCGCAGTGAAAGGCCCGACCGGCTGCCGTTACCTCGACGATGCGCGCCAGGCGAACTACGTGAGCGGCGGCTGGAACTTCACCGGCGACGCCTACCTGATGGACGCCGACGGCTACTTTGTCTACCTGTCGCGCACCGACGACATGATCGTGTCAAGCGGCTACAACATCGGCGCGCCCGAAGTCGAAGAGGCCTTGCTCGCGCACCCCGCCGTCGCCGAATGTGCGGTGATCGGCGTGCCCGACGAAGAGCGCGGCCAGATCGTCAAGGCCTTCGTCGTGTTGCGCGCGCCGCATGCCGGCAGCGAGTTGATGAAGCTTGAACTGCAGGACTTCGTGAAGGCGGCCATCGCGCCCTACAAGTACCCGCGTGCGCTCGAGTTCCGCAGCACGCTGCCACGCACCGAAACCGGCAAGCTGCAGCGCTTCAGGCTGCGCGGTTGATCACGCTCAGCCGACCACGACTTCGCTGATCTGCATCACCGGCGCGATGTCGGTGTAGTTCGGAATGTCGGCCATGATGTCCTTGGCGTGCGGGCCGAAGCCGGCCTGAAAACTTTCGACCGACTCGCTGAAGATGTGGCACATGCCGATGTAGGTTGCAGGTGCTCCCGGTGCGCCACCGGCCAGGCCCTTGTCGACGGTGTAGCGCACGCAGGCGTCGCCCATCTTGCGTTGAACCATCGGCATGTGCTGGTCGCGGTAGTAGTCGTGGTTGAAACGGGCGCCGGGGGTGTTGGGGTACATCACGCTGACCTTGATCATGCTTCGTCTCCAGGATCGGTTGAATGGGGAGCGAGAATCGTGCACGAGGCCCGCCACCGACACAAGCGGGTCGATGCCCGATACCGCGAAGCCAGGAGCCAGCGCCCATGACGCACGCCGACGACCCGCACAAGCTCTGAGACTGTCATCGCGCTCATCAAGGCGCTCGACGACTACCAGGACTCCCTGTACCCGCCCGAGGGCCGGCACTCGCTCGACCTGGCATCGTTGAAGCAGGCCAACGAGTTGTTCGCCGTGGCGCGCGACAAGGTGTCGCAAGCCATTGGCTGTGGTGCCGGCGTGCTGGCCGCCTTCAGGGCCGGGTCTGGTCGATCTGCAGTTTCAGGTCGCGCGCGCCGGGCTTGACCACCGGGCCGGTGCCGATCAGGTCACCTGGGCCCGGTGTGGCGCTGCCGCTGCGCGAGATGCGCGCTTCGATGCGCACTTCGGTGAAGCCCGAGATCTTGAAGTCGGGGCTGACCGCCAGCGAGTCGTCGAGCTTGAACGTGAGCGGCAG
>JAYVTD010000503.1:0-3514 GCA_043774765.1 Rhizobacter sp.
TCGTGGCTGGTGCGGTCAAGACCCGCGAAGCGGGCCAGAACCCTGCAACGCGCACATTTCAAGCTCTTCGGATTTTCGTCAACGCCGAGCTTGAGGAGCTCGAACAAGGCCTGAGCGCTTCGCTCGACGTGTTGGCCCCGGGCGGCCGGCTCGTGGTGATCAGCTTTCACTCGCTCGAAGACCGCATCGTCAAGACCTTCGTCGCGAGCGAGAGCAAGCACGTGTTCGACCGGCGCGCGCCGTTCGCCGAGCCGAAGGCGATGCGCCTGCAGTCGATCGCGCGGGTGAAACCCGGCGACGACGAAGTGCGCGGCAACCCGCGCTCGCGCTCGGCGGTGATGCGCGTGGCCGAGCGCACCGAGGTGGCGGCATGACGCGCCTGAACGTGCTGCTGCTGATCGTGTTGATCTTCAGCAGCCTGTACCTCGTGCGGGTCTCGCACGACTCGCGCCGGCTGTTCACCGAACTCGACCGCACGCGCAACGAAGAGCGCCTGCTCGACAGCGAACACGAGCGCCTGCGCTCGGAAAAGCAGTCGCAGGCCACGCCGCTGCGGGTCGAAAAGACGGCACGCGACAAGCTCGCGATGCGCAGCGCCACGCCGGCCGTCACGCAGTACGTCACCTACGCGCACACCGCTTCCGGCGCTGCGGGCACGGCGGCCAGCGGGAGCGAACGATGAACTGGTTCGGCACGAAGTCGCCCGGCGGCGCGAAGAAGACCGGCATGCGCTCCGGCGCCACGCCGAGCGCGCGCAGCGTCAACTACTCGACCAGCCCCTTGCTCGCGTCGAAAACGCCGCCGTGGCGCTCGAAGTTCCTGGTGGCACTGGTGGGCCTGAGCTTTTGCATCCTGCTCGGCCGTGCGGTCTACGTGCAGATCATCGGCACCGAGTTTTTCCTGAAGCAGGGCGAGATCCGTTACGCACGCTCGCTCACGCTGCCGGCGAGCCGCGGCCGCATCCTCGACCGCAACGGCCAGATCCTGGCCTCCAGCGTGCCGGCCTCGTCGCTCTGGGCGATCCCGAAAGACTTCAGCGCCGACAAGGCCGAGCGGCGCCAGCTCGCCAAATTGATCGGCATGACGCCACAGGAACTCGAAGGGCGCCTCGACGACAACACCAACTTCGTCTGGCTGAAGCGCCTCGCCGACGACCAGGTGGCCAAAGACGTTCTCGCGCTCAACCTGAAGGGCATTCATCAGCTGCGCGAGTACAAGCGCAAGTACCCCGAAGGCGAAGCGGCCACGCACGTGGTCGGTTTCACCAACGTGGAAGACCGCGGTCAGGAAGGCATCGAGCTCGCGTTCGAAAAAGACCTGGCCGGTCGCGACGGTTCGCGCCGCGTCATCAAGGACCGCCTCGGCCGCGTCGTCGAAGACATCGGCGACAGCGTGGCGCCGGTCGACGGGCGCGACATCACCCTGTCGATCGATTCGAAAGTGCAGTTCTTCGCCTACCAGCGCATCCGCGACGCTGTGGCCGAGCACAAGGCCAAGGCCGGCAGTGTGGTCGTGCTCGACGCGCAGAGCGGCGAGCTGCTGGCGCTGGCCAACTTCCCGAGTTATTCGCCCGCCGACCGCCGCAACCTGACCGGCGCGCAGCTGCGCAACCGCGCCGTGACCGACACCTTCGAGCCCGGCTCGACGATGAAACCGTTCATCGCCGCCTGGGCGATGGAAAGCGGCCGCGTCACGCCGAACACCGTCATCCAGACCGCGCCTGGGCGCCTGAACATCACCGGCTCGACCATCACCGACGCGCACCCGCACGGTGACCTGACGGTGGCTCAGGTGATCCAGAAGTCGAGCAACGTCGGCGCCGTGAAGATGGCGATGCAGTTCACGCCGCGCGAGATGTGGGAGCTGTACGCCCAGGTCGGCTTCGGCCAGAAACCGCAGATCGGTTTCCCCGGCGCGGTGACCGGCCGGCTGCGCCCCTACAAGACCTGGCGCCCGATCGAGCAGGCGACCATGAGCTACGGCTACGGCCTGTCGGCCTCGCTGCTGCAGATCGCACACGCCTACACCGCGTTCGCGCACGACGGCGAGGTGATCCCGGTCACGCTCAGCCGCACGCCCGACGCGCCTGAAGCGCCGATCGTCGGCCAGCGGGTGTTCTCTGCGAAGACCGCGCAGGCGGTGCGCGAGATGCTGCAGATGGCCGCCGGCCCCGGCGGTACCGGCCCGAAAGCGCAGGCCATGGGTTACACGGTGGGTGGCAAGTCGGGCACCGCGTACAAACAGGAAGGCAAGAGTTACGCGACCAAGAAGTACCGCTCGTGGTTCGTCGGCATGGCGCCGATCGTCAACCCGCGCATCATCGTCGCGGTGATGGTCGACGAACCGAATGCCGGCAAGTGGTTCGGCGGCGACGTGGCCGCGCCGGTCTTCAGCCAGGTGGTGCAGCAGACGCTGCGCACGCTCGGCGTGCAGCCCGACATGGAAGTGAAGACGCAGATCATCACGCACGAAGTGCCGGCCGAAGAGGAGAGCTTCTGATGGCCCTGCGCCAGCTTTCGTCGGTCGATGCCGCGCTCGGCTGGTTCGCAGAGCGCGGCGTGCGTGCGCTCACGACCGACAGCCGGCGTGTGTTGCCGGGCGACGCGTTCATCGCGTGGCCGGGTTACTCGGTCGATGGGCGGCAGTTCGTGGCGAACGCGCTGGCTGCGGGTGCGAAGGCGTGCCTGGTGGAAGCCGACGGCGCAGAAGCTTTCGCGCTGGAAGAGCAGTCCGAGGTGGCCGCGATGTCGGGGCTGAAAGCCAGCACCGGCGTGCTGGCGAGCGCCTTCATGGGCTTGCCCAGCGAGCACCTGCGCGTGATCGCCGTCACCGGCACGAATGGCAAGACCTCGACCGCCTGGTGGGTCGCACAAGCCATGTCGGCCCTCGGCCGGCACTGCGGTGTGGTCGGTACGCTGGGCGTCGGTGAACCGCCGTCGCCGGGCAAGAGCGCAGAGATCGAATTCACGGGCCTGACCACGCCCGACCCGGTGACGCTGCAAGCCGGCTTCAAGCGTTTTGTCGATGGTGGCTTCGAGGCCTGCGCGATCGAGGCCTCGTCGATCGGCATGACCGAGCATCGCCTGGCCGGCACGCACATCGACGTGGCGCTGTTCACCAACTTCACGCTCGACCACCTCGATTACCACGGCTCGATGCAAGCCTACTGGCAGGCCAAGGCTGCATTGTTCGCGTGGCCCGGCCTGAAGGCTGCGGTGTTGAACATCGACGACGTGCAAGGTGCGGCGCTGGCGCCCACGCTCGACGCTTCGGCGCTCGATGTGTGGACGTATTCGGTCGCGCAAGCGGCGCGCCTGCGCGCCACCGACGTGAAGTACGTCGACGGTGGCCTGAGCTTCGTGCTGCAGGAAGGCGTGGCCCAGGTGGCCGTGACTACTTGCCTGATCGGCGACTACAACGTCTCGAACCTGCTGGCGGTGATCGGTGGCCTGCGCGCCTCGGGTGTGACGCTGGCCGATGCCGCACGGGTCTGCGCGATGCTCACGCCGGTGCC
>JAYVTD010000504.1:0-5172 GCA_043774765.1 Rhizobacter sp.
GTGAGCATGCCCAGCAGCGCGCCGGTCACGCCGAGCCGGCGCATGAATTCGAAGCTCGCCGCGAGCGCGATGCAGGCGCTCACCAGCGTGACCAGGCTCAGCGCGCGGAACCGGCCTTGCGCAGCCACCACATAGCCGAGCTGGTCGCGCACGACCATCACGAGGAACAGCAGGCCCCACAGCAGCAGCAGTTCGTCACGGGCCGCGAACTGTTTCTTCAGGACCACCGCAAAGATCCAGTCGCGCGCCAGCCAGATCACGGCGAAGTAACAAAGCGTGGCCAGGCCCAGGCCGACGGCGATCAGGCCGAGCCGGCGCAGCAGCAACGCCGGCCCGTGGTGTTGCAGCCAGCCGGAAGCCAGCGGCAGCATCAACGAGCCGATGCCGGTGGACAGCAGGTTCACCGGCATCAGCAGCAGCCGGGTCGCTGCGATCGCCGCCACTGCCGCCACGTCCAGCGTGCCGGCGACGAGGTAGATATAACCCTGGCTGAAGGTCCAGTGGATCGCCGCGCCGGCGGTCGACCAGGCCGCCATCGGGGCGATTCCGCGCAGCAGCCCGGCCTTGCTTGCGCTGCCCCAGGGTTCGTGGCGATTCAAGGCTCGCCCGAGCAGGAACGTGCTGGCCACCGCAGCGATGCCGAGCGCCATCAGCGACAACGCCGCAGGCGTCGCGGTGCGCGTCGCGACAAAGACACCGGCCAGCATCAGCACGACGTGGCAGACATCGCCGCGCAGCACGTCGAACGGCCGCCGGTGCGCGAGCAGCACGATGCGGAAGTACTCGCGCTGCAGGATGGCGAGTGCCGCCACGATGCAGGCGGTCGAGAGCAGCCCGGTCTGCCGGTCCAGCACGCCGGCAAACCACAGGCCGATGACGGTGGCCAGCGCCGCAGCGGCGAGGTAACGCACGACGAGGTTCTGTGCGGCATGCAGCCCGCCGACCAGTGCCCCGCTTTCCGGCGGGGCGAGCCGCGTCAGGCGGTTGGCCAGCACCGGGCCGAAGAAGGCGTTCTGCAGCGACACCAGCAAGACGATCGCCCCCGACGCGAGGATGAAGTAGCCGTACTGCACGGCGTCGGCGTGGCGGGTCAGCAGCAACCCGACCGCAAAACTCGCTGCCGACAGCAGCGCCTGGCTGACGACCGCGCTGCTCAGCAGACGCACGACGGCAAGGCGCTGCGCGCTCACGACGGCTCGCGCTTGGTGCGCACCCATTCTGCCGACTGCGTCGCGCGCAGCATCAGCAGCAGTTTCCAGAGCACGAACGACGGCGCGCGCAACAGATCCATCAAGCCACGCCGGCCGACGCCGCTGAGCTGCCAGCCGCGCAGCACGTACAGCACCAGGGTCGCGCCGCAGGCCAGGCCCAGACCCAGCCAGAGCGGTGCGGCAGGGTCCCACAGCAGCGCCAGACTGGCGAACACGATCAAGGCCATCACGTTGACGGCGACGTAGGACAGCGGCAGCACGAGCAGGTCGATGGCGAGGTCGAGGCAGACCGCGCCATCGGGCCGGCTGGCGGCCTTCAGCAGCGGCACGAGCCTGGCGCGGATCAGCTGGCGCCGCCCGTCCTCCCAGCGCTGGCGCTGCGTGGCCGAGGCGGCCTCGCCGCTCACCATCAGGGCGTCGACGCGCGCTTCGTCGGCATAGTGAACGCGAAAGCCCGCCAGGCCGAGCTCGATGCCGTACTCGATGTCTTCGGCGAGCGAGAACGCCTGGTAGGGAACCTGGCGTAGCAGCCAGTGGCTCACGCACCAGCCGTTGCCGCGCAGCCCGCACGACAGACCCATGCGCTCGCGCCCCCGCGAACGCACCTGGTGGAAAGCAGCCATCGCGATCGCCATCAGCCGCGTGCGCCAGGAGTCCTGCGCATTGAGCACGCCGTAGTGCGCCTGCACCGCCTTGGCGCCGACTTCGAGCCGCGCGGCAAACGCTTCCAGGAGGTTCGGCGAGACCACAGTGTTGGCATCGACCACCACCACCGCATAGGCCCAGCCCTCGGCCTGGCTCGCAAGAAACGCGAACTGCAGCGCGTAGCCCTTGCCACGGCGCTCGGTGTCGTGGCGCTCCAGCACCACGGCGCCGGCTGCGCGCGCGAGTTCCGCGGTGGCGTCGCTGCAGTTGTCGGCGACGACGATCACGCGGAACGATTCGGCCGGCCAGTCGAGCTTGCGCAGGCTGGCGACCACACCTTCGATGACCTGCGCTTCGTCGTGGGCCGGCACGATCACGTCGAAACACAGCCGGCGCGACGAGCGCAGTGCGGCACGCGGGGCCTGCGACAAGGCCGTCAGCACGAGCAGGTACAGGCAGCTGGCCGCGGCCGGCACGGCCAGCAAGATCAGGATCAGTTCGGCGAGAAGCATCACGCTGCCTTCTGCGTGTATTCGCGGTAGTGCCAGCCGAACAGGATCGACAGCTTGCCGAAGTTGGCCGATGCCTTCAGCAGCCAATGCACGGCGCGGTGCCGGCCCAGCGGCCACAGCAGCAATGCCAGCACCGCGGCCGCCCCCGTCTGCAGCAACGCCCGCAGGAAGAACTGCACCCGGCCGGCCGGCGTGAGCAGACCGAAGCGGCCGCTGAGCCGGTGACGCGCGTAGTCCTGCCCGCCGCGCAGCGAGCGCAGCAGCAGCCAGCGCATGGACAGGCGCGACGCTTCGACCGGCTCGTGCACCAGCGCTTCGTCGCACCAGACGATTCGGGCGCCGAGGTGGACCAGGCGGCCGAGCAGTTCGCCGTCTTCGCCGCCGGTCAACCCATAAGCGCGGTCGAACGGCGCCACGCCCTCGCGCAGCAAGGCGCCGCGCAGCATGACGTTGCCGAAGCGCAGCTTGTTGAGCGGAACGACGCTACCGGTCTTGAACCGGGCCCAGCGGTAGAACCCCCCGCGCCGGATCCACTCCGGCGCGTCAGGCGGCACGACCGGCTCGACCGGGCCGAGCGCGCCATCGGCAGCGAATCGTTCGATGGCTTCGGCGAGCAGCTTCAGCCAGGCCGGCGGCGCGCGCTCGTCGTCGTCGATGAAAGCGAGCCACTCGCCTGCCGCCAGCTCCACGGTGCGGTTGCGGGTCAACGAGATGTTCTGTTCGGTCTGCACGCCGCAGACAAGCTCGAACGGCGTGCCCGCATCGCGCCGGCGCTCGACCACCGCGCGCGCGCTGCCGGCGGCGTCGTTGTCGACCACGACCACCTGGTCGGGCAGCAACTGCTGAACGACCAGGTCGTCGAGCAACGCGGCCAGCCGGTCGGGCCGGCGATAGGTGGCGATGCACACGCTGATGTTCATGGGGACGTTCCGGTGCGGGGTCGATCGATGCGCCGCGCTGCGTGCAGTGCGGAGAAGAGTTCCTTGCGCGCCCGGAAGATGTTCCAGGCCAGCAGCGCGAGCGCAGTCCAGTTCAGCAGCAACGCCCAGCCTTGCGACAAGCCGAGCAGCAGCGCGAGCACGACGAAGAACATCATCCGGATCAGGTGCAGCGGGGCTTCGGGCCATTCGGCCCCGCCGAGGCGGTAGACGTGGTACGGCACCCATCGGGCGATCACGTGCGCGCCGAGTGCCACCGCGCCGATCGGTGCGATCGGCACCAGCGCCACGAAGGCGGCGGTGCGCGCGAACTGCAGGCCCGCGAACAGCCAGACCCGCGTGCCCTTGTCGAAGCGGTTGTACAGCGTGAACCAGCCGTGCGTGGCCAGCAGCACCACGCCCCAGGCCACGAAGTCGAGCGCCAGCGGCGTGGCCGGCCAGCGCACCAGCGCAACGCCGATCGCACCGCAGATCGCAGCCCAGATCCACGGCTGCCAGCGTGGGGTGGCGACCGGCGAGCGGGCGAATGCTTCGCTCAGCTTCGGGCTCTCTTCGTAACGCGCGGCGACCAGGTCGTTGTCGACGTAGCCGCGTTCGTAGATCGCCCAGAACGAGACCAGCAGGAACAGCAGGGCCGGCACATGCGCGATCGGCATCGGCGCCAGCGCGATCGAGCTGAGCACCCAGAACGCGAAGTCTTCCTGCAGGATGCCGCGCACGATGTAGCGCGCGCCGGGGCGCTTGACGTGCGTGAGGTACTGGCCCGGCAGGTAGACACCGCTCAGTGCCTGGCGGAACCGCGCTTCCGGCCACACCGCCCGCAGCGGGTGGGCACAGGCGTCTAGCAGTGCGATGTCCTGTGCCGAATCGGTCAGCACCAGTGATCGTGCAACGGTCTCGCCCCCGAGCGCGCCGACTGCGAGGTGAAGCTTGCCGTGGCGGCGATCGGCGAACGTGGACAAGCGCGCAGCGACGATCTGCGCCTGCGGCAGGCCGAGTGCCGCCACGAGCGGCGTCACGATCGGCCCGAATCCGACGGTCGTGATGATGGTCGTGGTGCCGGGGGTGCGCAGCGCTGCCATCAGGCGCAGGTTGGTGAAGCTCGTGGCCAGGGTGGCCACCCGGTTCTTCCAGCCGCGCACCACCCACGGAAAGCAGATCGAGATGGCGCGCACACGCCAGACGTCGCGGGTGACTTCACCGCCGGACCAGCGCCACGGCTTCACGAGGTCGAGCACACGCATCAGCAGCAGCGCCGGCAGGCGCGGCCGGGCCGAGTCGATGAAGTCTTCGGTCGAGTTGCCGAGGTAGAGCGTTTCGTCGAGATCGAGCAGGATCGGCCCGCGGTGCGCGAGGATCGCGCCGATGGCCGCTTCGGGCGACACATCGTGCGGCGTCGCGACGTGGGTCGGACTCATGGCGTGCGCACCAGGCGGAGCCCGGACGCAGCCTGCGGCAGCGGCGCGATCTCGCTGTGCAGGCGGCGGCGCAGCCGGGCGCAAGGCACTTCGACCCAGCGCCGCATCGGCTCTGCGACCAGCCATGTGAGGATCGCTCCGCCGAGCGTCAACGTGAGCCAGCCGCTCGCGGGCCAGTGCTTGGCGAGCCCGCGCAGGATCAGGTGGTGCGAGAGGTAGACCGTGTACGAGATCGAGCCCAGGTACACGAGCGGGCGCGCGCTCAGCCAGCGGTACGGCCAGCGCTCGGCGCGTGCCACCGCGAGGTAGAGCAGCCCGGCGATCGCCAGGCTCTGCAGCGTGAAGCGAAAGGTGAGCCGGAACACCGGGTCGCGGAACAGGAAGGTGGCCAGCAGCACTGTGATGCACAAGGCGGCCGCGGCGCCGTCACGCAGCGCGTGCGGCGCCG
>JAYVTD010000505.1:0-4035 GCA_043774765.1 Rhizobacter sp.
TTCGTTGGCCAGCGCCGGGTCAGCGTAACAGGCGTCGATGTCGCCGGCGCGGCGCGCGACGATCTCGAATGGCACCTCGCGCCCACTCGCGCGTTCGAAGGCGCGCAACAGTTCGAGCACGCTGCTGCCGCGGCCGGTGCCGAGGTTCGCCACGATCGAGCCCTTGCCGGCGAGCAGGTGGCGCAGCGCGGCGACATGCCCCTCGGCCAGGTCACTGACGTGGATGTAATCGCGCACGCCGGTGCCGTCGACGGTGTCGTAGTCGTTGCCGAAGATGCTCAGGCGCGGGCGTTTGCCGACCGCCACCTGGCTGATGAAGGGCATCACGTTGTTCGGCGTGCCGCGTGGGTCTTCGCCGATCAGGCCGCTCTCGTGCGCGCCCACCGGGTTGAAGTAGCGCAGCGTGGCGATGGCCCAGGCCGGGTCGGCGGCCTGCAGGTCGCGCAACACGGTTTCGCTCATCAGCTTGGTCGCGCCGTACGGGTTGGTGGCCGACAAGGCCGCGTCTTCGCGGATCGGCAGGCGCTCGGGCTTGCCGTAGACCGTGGCGCTGGAGCTGAACACCAGCGTCTTGCAACGCTGGCGCTCCATCGCCTGGCACACCGTGAACAACCCGTTCAGGTTGTTGGCGTAGTAGGCCAGCGGTTTTGCCGCGCTTTCGCCGACCGCCTTGAAGGCTGCGAAGTGAACGACTGCGTCGATCGGTTCGCGCGCGAACACGGCGTCGATGGCCGACGCATTACAAACATCGGCCTGCACGAAGTCGGGCGTGACGCCGCCGAGCGCCTTCAGGCGGTTCAGCACTTCGGGCGAGCTGTTCGAGAAGTTGTCGATGCCCAGCACGCGGTAGCCGGCCGCCAGCAGCGCGAGCCAGGTGTGCGAGGCGATGAACCCGGTGGCGCCGGTCAGCAGAACGAGGGGTCTTGTCATCGCGTTGGTGGTGAGGCTGGGATTGGTCGCTATCGTAGCGCCCGGATTCTGCGTTGCGCCGCTGGCGCGCCCAGCCCTTTGCACACTTCGTGCCGCGGGCTGCCCACGGGGCCCCGTGCCTACAATCCGCTGATGTTCAACACCCTGCAATCGCTCCTCGGCCAGGCCACGATGGAGCGGCTCACGCTGTTCCTCAACCACCTGCTGGGCGCCGAGCCGGTGGCGATGCAGCGGCTTCAGAAACACGCCGGCCGCAGCGTGCAACTCGAGCTGCAGGGCTGGCCCGGTGTGTTGCCACCACTGCCGCCAACCACGTTCCGGGTCTCGGCGGCCGGCCTGCTGGAGTGGACCGCCGGTGACACCCCCGAATCGCCCGACCTGCGCGTCGGCATCGACGCCTCCAACCTGGCGCTGGCCGCGGTGCGGGCGCTGACCGGCGAGCGCCCGCGTGTCGAGGTGTCGGGTGACGCCGCTTTTGCCGCCGACCTGAACTGGCTCTTCGACAACCTGCGCTGGGACGTGCAGGACGACCTGGCGAACCTCGTCGGCCCGGTGCCGGCCCGCGAGATCGCGCGCCTCGGCGGCGGCATTGCGGCCGGATTGCGCGAGGCCGTGCGCACGCTCGGTGGGCTGGTTCAGCGCCAACGCGATGCGGGCGCGGAGCAGCCGCGTTCATGAGGCACATCGCCAGGCTGATCTTCATCTGCGTCACGGTTCTGCGCTACGGCCTGGACGAACTCGCGCTGTCGAGTTTTCGCCAGCGCTGGGTGCGGTTGCTGGTGCGCGTGATGACGATCGGCCGCACGCTCGACGCACCGCGCGGCGAGCGTCTGCGGCTCGGCCTCGAGCGGCTCGGCCCGATCTTCGTCAAGTTCGGTCAGGTGTTGTCGACGCGCCGCGACCTGCTGCCCGAAGACCTGGCCGACGAACTCGCGAAGCTGCAGGACCGGGTGCCGCCGTTCCCGGCGGCGCAGGCCAGGGCCTTGATCGAAAAGGCGCTCGACAAAACGATCGAAGACGTGTTCGAGCAGTTCGATGCCGAGCCGGTGGCCAGCGCCTCAATCGCACAAGTGCACTTCGCGGTGCTCAAGGGCGGGCGTGAAGTGGCCGTGAAAGTCTTGCGCCCGGGCATGCTCGCCGCGATCGACGACGACCTGTCGCTGCTGCGCACGCTCGCGGTCTGGGTCGAGCGGCTGTCGGCCGACGGCAAACGTCTGAAGCCGCGCGAGGTCGTGGCCGAGTTCGACAACTACCTGCACGACGAGCTCGACCTGGTGCGCGAGGCTGCCAACGCCGCACAACTGCGCCGCAACATGCAGGGCATCGACCTGATCATGGTGCCCGAGATGGTGTGGGAGCTCTGCACCCAGAGCGTGATCGTGATGGAGCGCATGAAGGGCCTGCCGATCAGCCAGATCGAGCGCTTGCGCGCAGCCGGAGTCGACATTCCGAAGCTCGCGCGTGACGGCGTCACGATCTTCTTCACGCAGGTGTTTCGCGACGGCTTCTTTCATGCCGACATGCACCCGGGCAACATCCAGGTCAGCGTCGCGCCCGAGACCTTCGGGCGCTACATCGCGCTCGACTTCGGCATCGTGGGCACGCTCACCGAGGTCGACAAGGAATACCTGGCGCAGAACTTCATCGCCTTCTTCCGGCGCGACTACAAACGCGTGGCCGAGCTGCACCTCGAGAGCGGCTGGGTGCCGGCCGGCACGCGTGTCGACGAACTCGAAGGCGCGATCCGCGCCGTCTGCGAGCCGCACTTCGACCGGCCGCTGAAAGACATCTCGCTCGGCCAGGTGCTGTTGCGCCTGTTCCAGACCTCGCGGCGTTTCAACGTCGAGATCCAGCCGCAGCTCGTGCTGCTGCAGAAGACGCTGCTCAACGTCGAAGGCCTGGGCCGCCAGCTCGACCCCGAGCTCGACCTCTGGAACACCGCCAAGCCCTTCCTCGAACGCTGGATGCACCGGCAGGTCGGCTGGGAAGGCCTGGTCGAGCGGCTCAAGAACGAAGCGCCACGTTACGTGCAGCTGCTGCCCGACCTGCCGCGGCTGGTCCACCAGGCCTTGCAACCGCGCACAGCCACCGAACTGCGCCTGCTCGAAACACTGCTGACGGAGCAGCGCCGCACCCAGCGCTGGCTGCTGGTCGCCGTGAGCTTGATGAGCGGCGTGCTGATCGGGCTGGTGGCGGCGTACTTCGCGCTCCGGCTGCGTTAATCCCGGCGCGCGGGCAGGCGCTCGCCTCAATCGTATAATTCTCGGTTTTCCTTTTTGAATCAAGGGCTTGGCCATGCCGATCTACGCCTATCGTTGCAGCGAGTGCGGGCACGCGAAAGATGTTTTGCAGAAAATGTCGGACCCGGTGCTGAACCGATGCCCGGCGTGCGGGGCGCAGGCCTTCACCAAGCAGGTCACTGCCGCGGGCTTCCAGCTCAAGGGCTCGGGGTGGTACGTAACCGACTTCAAGGGCGGCGACAAAGCGCCCGCCAAACCTGCCGACGATGCCAGCGGCGCGCCCACGAAGACCGACACCGTGCCCACGCCCGCTGCCGGGGCCAAGACCGAATCGGGCGCGGCCCCTGCGCCCGCGGTTGCGGCACCGGTGGCCGCCCCGGCGCCCGCGGCCCCGGCCGCCGGCAGCAAGTGACTCCAGGAATCGCGTGAAAAAATACCTTATCGCCGGCTTGCTCGTCTGGTTGCCGCTGGCCATCACCATCTGGGTGCTGCAAGCCGCGCTCGGCCTGCTCGACGGCGTGTTCGGCTGGTTCCTCAACGCTGGCAAGGCGGTGCTGCCGGTCGGCGCCGAGCCGTTGATCGACGCGCTGCTCAAGGTGCCCTTCCTGGGCGTCGTCGTGATGCTGTTCGGCCTGCTGCTGACCGGCGTGTTTGCGACCAACATTCTGGGCCAGTGGTCGCTGCGCCAGGGCAGCCGCGTGCTCAGCAAGATCCCGATCGTCAAGTCGATCTACAGCTCGGTCAAGCAGGTCTCCGACACGCTCTTTTCCAGCAGCGGTAACGCGTTCCGCGAAGCGGTGCTGGTGCAGTACCCGCGCCACGGCAGCTGGACCATCGCCTTCGTGACCGGCAGGCCCGGTGGCGA
>JAYVTD010000506.1:0-2837 GCA_043774765.1 Rhizobacter sp.
CGCTTGGAGCGCATCCCCCTCGGCGCTGCGCCGAGGCCCGTCACTTCACCGGTGTGCCGACCCCGAACAGCCAGGCCAGCACCGAGAAGCTCGCGAACGCGAGCACGGTCGAGGCCATGATGATCCGCGTCACGCGGCCGTTGTCGGCGCCGTAACGTTCGGCCAGCACCGACACGTTGCTCGCACTCGGCAGCGCCGCCACCAGCGTCAGCACCATCAACCCGAAACTTGAAATGGGCGCGCCGAGTGAAGCGGCGCCAGCGCCGATGCCGAACACGAGTGCCGGGTGCACCACCAGCTTCAGCAGCGCCACCGGCAGGTAGTGGCGCGGCGCCGTTCTTGTGTGCCCGTGGCGGCCGGCGCGCGACAGCACGGCGCCGATCGTGAACAGGGCCACCGGCGCAGCCGATTCACCCAGCATGCGCACGATCTCGGCGATCGGCCCGGGCAGTTCGCGGTCGAGGGCGGCGAACAGCGCGCCGATGACGATCGCCCACGGCAGTGGGTTGGTGAGCGCGCCGCGCAGCGACAGCACGGCCGCCGCGAGCATCGAACGTTCGTCGTCGCCCACCGAGCGGTGGCCGCTCGCCTGGGCCAGCGCCAGGCACAGCGTGCTGGTCAGGATCAGGTCGACCAGGATCGCGCCGATCACCGGGCCCGCCGCGTTGGCGCCGAGCAGCGCCACGAGCAGCGGCACACCCATGAAGCCGGCGTTCGGAAACGCCGCGACCAATGCGCCGAACGCGGCATCTTTCAGATCGACGCCGGCGCGGCTCGAACCCCGGCGCAAGGTCACGGCGATCGTGATCGCGATCATCAGCAGCGCGCAGGTGGTGTACAGCGCGATCAACAGCGGGTCGATCAGGCGCGCGAACGGCATGCTCGAGCCGAACCGAAACAGCATGCACGGCAGCGCGTAATACAGCACGTAGGCGTTCAGCCCCGGGATCGCCGATTCCGGCATCCAGCGCCGCTGCGCCGCCAGGTAACCCAGCAGCACCAGCGCGAAGAAGGGGATCGTGACGGTCAGGATCGCTTGCATGGGCCCGCAGTATCGCAAGCCGCCGCCGCGACGCCGGTCAGTGTCAGCGCATTCGTTCGTTCAGTGCGGCCAGGCGCTCGCGGGCCGTGGCTTCGCCGTGGAACAGCGAGATCACGTCGAACAGCGCGCTGCGCAGCTGCCACCTGTCTTCGGCGCGGCGCATCCTCTCGATTCGCAGCAGCATCGCCTTGCGGTCGCTGGCGGGCACGTCGGCCAGCAGCGTGAAACACAGCTCGCGCAGCGCCGCCACGTCGGGCGCGGCGCGGGTCGGACGGATCGTTTGGCTGAGGCGCTGAAAGGTGACCATGACATGTTCCGTGCGGGCTGAGCGGCGCGCCGATCGCACGCCAGATCGGTGTGCAGACCCGCAACGCATCGGTTGTTGCCGGCCAGTATTCCGCAGCGTTGCACTGCCGTGTTCTGGTGAGTTCACCCTAGAACCCGATACGGTCGAACAAGTCGCCCGCGGTGGGCGCAATCGTGTCTCGGGCGCACACGGGCGTGACATTTGCCCACGCGCGCCGCAGGGGACGGGCGCCGCGCAATGCCCGCTATGATCCGTCGCCTTGCGGCCCTGCCGCCACCCGCTGCTTCCGTGTCCTCGCCCCCGCCCTCTCTCAATCCCGCCCAGCTCGAAGCCGTTTACCATCTGAGCGGCCCGTGCCTGGTGCTCGCGGGGGCCGGCTCGGGCAAGACGCGCGTCATCACGCACAAGATCGCACGGTTGCTGCAGGCCGGTTATGCGCCGGGGCAGATCGCCGCGATCACCTTCACCAACAAGGCCGCGCAAGAGATGCGCGAGCGCGCCAAGGAGCTGGTCGGGCCGCGCGCGGCCAAGCACCTCGTCATCAGTACCTTTCACTCGCTCGGAGTGCGCATCCTGCGCGCCGACGGCAGCCGCCTCGGCCTGAAGGAGCAGTTCAGCATCCTCGACAGCGACGACGTGCTGGCTATCCTGAAAGACGCTGGCGCCAGCACCGACAACGCGCTGGCGCGGCGCTGGCAATGGGCCATCAGCGGCTGGAAGAACCAGGGCCTGAACAGCGAGCAGGCGCAAGCCGCGGCGAACAACGCCGACGAGCAGGTGGCGGCGCGCGTGATGCAGCGCTATGAAGAGCGCCTGGCCGCTTTCCAGGCGGTCGATTTCGACGACCTGATCGGCCTGCCGCACAAGCTGCTGCTGCGCGACGAAGAAGTGCGCAACAAGTGGCAGAGCACGCTGCGCTACGTGCTGGTCGACGAGTACCAGGACACCAACACGATCCAGTACGAGATGCTCAAGTCGCTGGTCGGCGAGCGTGCGCTGTTCACCGCGGTGGGCGACGACGACCAGAGCATCTACGGCTGGCGCGGTGCCACCATCGACAACCTGAAGCGTCTGCCGCAGGAGTACCCCACGCTCAAGGTGATCGCGCTGGAGCAGAACTACCGCTCCACTGGCAACATCCTGCGCGCCGCCAACATGGTGATCGGCAACAACCCGAAGCTGTTCGAGAAAAAGCTCTGGAGCGCATTCGGCGACGGTGAGCCGGTGCGCCTGATCGAGAGCGACAACGAAGAGCACGAAGCCGAGCGGGCGGTCGCACGCATCCAGGCGCTGCGCGGAGGCGGCACGGCGGGGGTGTCGGTGTCGGGCGGCGCCGAGGTCGACCTGAAAGACTTCGCGGTGCTCTACCGCGCCAACCACCAGGCGCGCATTTTCGAGAAGGCGCTGCGCAAGGCGGGCCTGCCCTACAAGGTCTCGGGTGGCCAGAGTTTTTTTGACCGCGCCGAGATCAAGGACCTGTGCGCCTGG